>NZ_JBNLXQ010000004.1:0-227362 GCF_053840905.1 Caproiciproducens sp. | reverse complement strand
ACCGCGGAACGCGGGTAGAGCGTGCCAACACCCGAGTCCCTCCGGGCGCGCCAAAAACAAGGACAAGGCAAAAATGCCTTGTCCTTGTTTTTCGTCTGCCACGAGGCGAAAACCCCGGTACAGGTAGGGTAGAACGGGAAAGGTTCCGTGTGCCGCGAAAAAGAAGGAGAAACCGCGGAACGCGGGTAGAGCGTGCCAACACCCGAGTCCCTCCGGGCGCGCCAAAAACAAGGACAAGGCAAAAATGCCTTGTCCTTGTTTTCGTCTGCCACGAGGCGAAAACCCCGGTGCAGGTAGGGCAGAACAACGGAACAAAAATTCGTTTTGTTCCGCGGATCTGCCGGAAAGTTTTCTACATCTCAATACGGACGACCGCCGCCGTAGGCGCAAAAAGGCGCAGTGCGCCCGCGGATAGAGCGTGCCGACACCCGAGTCCCTCCGGGCCGCCAAAAAAATCCAGTCTTCCGCCAAGGGTGAGATAGGACTTTTTTTATGCAAAACAATGTGATAGGATAAATGTAGCGGTACCTGTATCTTCTGATCAACAGAAATTTGAAGGGTGATGTGGTGTGCCAGAGTATAAAAGCAAGCAGGAATTGGTTGATGCAATATCAAATAGCGCAAGGCTGTTTATTAATGAATTTTCCGATGTTCAGGAAGCAGATAAGGATAAACTGCTTGACGGAGTAGACAAAACTCCCGCGCAGATGATAGCTTATCAATTAGGTTGGCTTCATCTTATTCTTGATTGGGAAGAGCAGGAACAGCGAGGAATTACCGTCATAACTCCGCACGTTGAATATAAGTGGAATAATCTCGGCGGACTATATGAAAGCTTTTATAAACAATATGAAGTTTATAGTCTGCATGAGCTGTGCAGTATGTTTGAAAAAGCGGAACAAAAAATGATAGAACTAACGGAAAACTATACAGATACCGAGCTTTTTCAATCTGGAGGCAGAAATTGGGCTTCCTCCACACCCGCTAATTGGGCAATTTGGAAATGGCTTCATACGAATACGGTTGCGCCATTTAAATCGTTCAGAAGTAAAATCCGAAAATGGAAAAGGGGAATTCAAAGCTGACAGATTCCAATTGATCGTTAGGATTGGGAACAATACACTGACGTAGTGAAAAAATCTTTTTTCCACCGTTACCACAAAAATAAGGACGCATAAATGAAACTAGCTGCGGGCAAAACATATTTTTCAAATAGTGGGGTGAGTTGATGCTGAACAACCGGCAGCAGGCGATGATAGGCGATTTGGAATCCGGGACGGAACTGATTACCGCGAAGTTCCTGTCTCAAAAATATGGCGTTTCCCTGCGCACAATACGAAGCGATGTCCAGGTGATTTCAGATTATCTGGAGGGGAAACAGGCGAATTTTGTAAAAATTCCTGGCAAAGGGATGCGGATCGTTTCCTATGGCTCTGTTTCGCAGATGATCGAGGAGGATATGACACCCTATTCTATGAGCAGCTATCATGACAACGATCGAAAAAAACTGATTGCCATTTATTTTCTTATTCAGAAGAATCCTCTGACCTCCAGCTTTTTAGCGCAGTCTTTGGGGCTTTCCAGAAACACCGTGATCAACACGCTGGACGAAATCAACCGGGAACTGAATTCCATCCATCTGAAACTCATTGGTAAAAAAAATCACGGGTACATTCTGGACGGAGAGGAAATCAACATGATTGCCCTGATCAATCGTCTGGTTCCTACCCTGAAAGAGGTCCGTTACTATCACCTTTTTCAGGATGCTGATCAGGGGCTATTGTCGAAAGACGATCTAAAGGATATCGGAAAAATACTGGATTATATATCGGAGACTCTTCAGTGGCCGGCGATGAATGAAAATCTGATGCGCATCTGGATGACTTTTTTTATCAGCCGTCTTCGGTACGGTAAAAAGATTACGCTAAACCGGAATCTATTGGGGGAAAGTACATATTTGGAGCGGGACCAGAAGTTTGAGCGGCTGTGTCTGGAAATTCAAAGCGTCTTTGGCGTCATGCCCGACAGGGGGCAGAAGGCTTTTCTCTCGTATATTCTGAACGACCGGGTGCGTTGGACGGAGGAAGGAAAAGCAGAATGGCGTCAGGACGATATTTCCCGCGGCGTACAGGCAATGATCGACCGTGTGGCATCTTATTTTCCTTCCGTATGTGAAAACACGGAATTATTGAAAAATGATCTTGTCAGCCATATCCAAAGCAACCTTGCCCGATATCAGCTGATGCTCCCGACCGTCAACCCCCTTTTGGAGCAGACGAAGATGATGTACGGCGATGTTTTTTCCGTTGTGAAAAAATGCGCGGGTGTTCTGACGGACACCTGTGGGATCGTGCTGGATGATGACGATATCGGCTTTTTGACCCTCCATTTCTGCCGGAACCTTGAACAAAGCAGACATACTTTGGAATCCCGTATCCTGGTTGTCTGCAATACGGGCCAGGGGGCGTCCAAGCTGCTTGCCAAAAGACTGGAAAACAACCTCCCCAGCATCCATGTCTCCGGAGTCATGTCCGCAAATGACGCCGGGCTTTGGCTGGAATCCAACGACGTCGACCTGGTGCTCAGCACCATTCCGCTGCCTGAATTAAAACGGCCCGTTATGGTCGTAAGTTCAATCATCACAGAGACGGAGCTGGCAAAGGTCAGGGAGGCGCTGTTTCTTGGAAAAAGAAAAAATGTTTCCTTGGAAAATAATTTTAAGCCGGCGTTGGATACCCTGATCTCCAAGTATGTCGCGCCGAAGGATGCTGACGAGTTTCAGCAGAAAATGGGAAATCTTGTCCAATTCCTCAGTAATCAGAAAATGACGGGCGAGGAAGAGCAGCAGGCGGACTTATATGCGGACATCACAGTGGAAGTCGCCAATACGATGCGGCTCCTCTTTCCCGCCGGGCTGTCGCCCGAGCAGTTCTCGAAAGTTGTCGGAGTGATGGTCCATTGCCAGATGTCCGTTTCCCGGTGGCAGAACGGAAGATTTATTCCGAATGATGATTATCAGATGTACAGGGAGAAATATCCGGAGAAAATCCGGCTGATCGAACAGCTGCTCAAAAACATCGCCCAAAAACTGAATGTTTTTATTGACCCAGGAGAAGCGACCGCTATTATCCGATACATTGTGTAATTTAAATAAAAACAGAATCGGAAGTTAGCTTATTTGAAACAAATGATCCACATGATTGCACCAATCATGTGGATCATTTGTTATTTTCTTTTTTCATCGTCTTTTATATAATCATTTTAACGATAAAAACAACATCATTGGCGAAAAGGAGGAAATTATGAAGAAATTTGTATTGAAAAACGGATCGTTGATCGACAAGAACAACCACTTTCTGTACACAAAATCCGACATTCTGGTTGAGAACGGCGTGATTCAGGAGATCGGTCCGAATCTGAATCCGGACTGTGAGACCGTGGACGCGGAAGGGCTGCTGGTTTCTCCGGGCATGATCGACGTCCATGTGCATACGCAGATATCCGAAGAGCATAAAGTGGAACCTGATATCCTCGGCTGCCGCAGAGGCGCGACTGCCATCATTGAATGCGGGACTGTTCCGGCGGACAGCGTTGCGGGGTATGCCGGGATTGCCGAAAAAGCGGAAACCCGATGCTTCGCCCTGCTGGGCGCGCATTCGGACCACGGGATGGTTCGAAAAGACCAGATCGATGTCGGCAGTATTCACGAAGAGGTCTTTCGGCGGGCTGTGCGGGAATATCCGGATCTCATCGTCGGGTTGAAATGCGCGTGCAGCGGTTCCTATACCGGTGAGAAGGGATATGACGTTGTAAAAAAAGCCAAAGAAATGGCGCGGGAGCTTCATCTTCCGACGACCGTCCATATCGGCAGATTCCCCCCGGACCCCGGTACGCTGGCGCCTTTACTGGAAAGCGGAGATGTAATTACCCATACGTTTCACGGCAAGGAAATCTCTGTTTTTGAAAACGGTTCCCCTAAAAAGCCTTTCGCGCAGGCAAGGGAGCGGGGCGTGCTGTTCGACGTCGGACACGGAAGGGAAAGCTTTTCCTGGGAGGTTTGCAAACGGGCCCTCGACCACGGCTTTTTCCCCGATCTGATCGGAACGGACATTTATTACGCCAACATGGACGGTCCCGTCCGCTCGCTGGCTGTCGTAATGAGCAAGCTTATCAGCCTCGGTATGACTTTGGAGGATGCCGTGTCCTGCGTTACTTCGAAAGCGGCAAAGACCTATCATCTGAAAAACCTTGGCCAGCTGCGCGTCGGATGCCTTGCGGATTTTACACTTTTTACACTGGAGGACGGACCGTTTACGATCAATGATTCCTACGGGAATCCGCAAAAGCTGAGCAAAGTGATTTCTCCAAGAAAGGTGGTTATTTCAAAAGGTGGGAAAAGCAAGGTTTTTGAATGTGATCAGGGACACCTTAAAGCTGAAAACTGAGGATTACCAGCCTTTTTTGAACGACCTTGATTATGCAGAGAATTTTATCACGGAAAACGGAATAGAGCTTACCGAAAAATTTCGGGCGCCGTTCTGCAATCACCTGGTCATTATGCTCTCTCGGCTTCGCGCGCGGGAGACGGTGGACATGCAGGTGGACGATTCCATGCGGGAGGAGCTGCGCGAGGATATGCGCGTACTGGCGGAGCGCATGCTGACCCCGCTGTTTGAAAAGTATCGCGTCCCTTACAGCGAGTCGGAGGTTTTTTTGATTGCGCTGTATTTTCAGTCGGCAATAAAAAACAATTCGGAGGAAGAGAGGTTTTGAAAGATGGCAAAAAGGCCTTTAGTGGTCATCGGTCACAGAATGGGACAGGGAAAAAGAATCGCAAAAGGAGTTGAAGACGCGGGCGGTACCGCAATTGTGATTCCCGGTATGCTGGCGGATATGAAGCTGGGCGACGTCATGCACGAAAACGGGGCGGATTTGGGACTTAGTTTTTGTGGAAGCGGCGGAGCCGGCGCAATCACTGCCGCTACAAAGTATGGTTACAAATACAAGCAGTATCAAAAAACGAACGCCGCCGCCATGCAGTGTATCCGGGAAGGCTGTCAGGTAATCGGTTTCCCGTTTATGGATAACGAAGAACTCGGTGAGTCGGTCGTTAAGGCATGGAACGAAGTACATGGAGAACAGAAATAATGGAACGGCAATGCATGAAAGAAATCGAGACGGAAATCACCGTCTCAGCCGACTCTAAAACCAAAGAGGGCGCCGTCGGAAAGGCGTTCCAGTCCCTGCGCAGCGAGGCGGCGAAACAGATTGACGGGATTATCGTCTACATGCGGCCTCTGGACGTGACTCTGGAAGAGATGAAGATCAGTACTTCCACGGAAAAGTTCCTGTTCTTTTTTCTCCCCAGAAAGCGGCAGACCGTTTTTATCAAACTCCGTATCAAAGCTTTGGTCGATTATCTGACGCTCGAGGGGGACTGAATCAACGGAAAGAGCCAAACGCGGGTCCCGTTTACGGCATCCTTCTGAATCCAAAATAGAAAGTTAAGGGGAGGAAAATTATGTTAATCAGTTTAATCTTGAAATCCGTGATCATCGGCGTGTTGGTGGGCGGCGCGGCAGGCGCCGGCGCGGCCCGAATGTTCCACGTTCCGGAGATCCAGGCCATGGGCGCCTTCCGGACGCTGGGGGAAATGAATGCGTGCCAGGGCGACGCGATCGCCCATTTATCCTTCGGCGGTTCCTTTATCCTGAGCTCCGCCGGGCAGGCTCTCGCTTCCGGGTGTCTGACACAGGATGTTCTGCACCGTGTGGTTCCGAACGTATCCGCCGGACTGCTTCTGCTGAAAAATAAGAACGTCGAAGAAACGGTTTACAATCCGTTCAAAATGGGCTGCGTCGGCGCGGTCGTCGGCGCGGTCGTGGTTACGCTCCTGAATTCCGCGGTTTCTTTTGTTCCGGTTTACGTTACGAATACCATGAATGCGGTTTTCGCGCCTACGATCGCCAACTATCTGATCGTGATGCAGGTTCTCTTCCTGATTGCCGCGCTGGACAACGGAAAAGCGACCGGCGCTTGGGGAATTTTGCTGGGCGGGCTGTCCTTCTTTGCCACGAGCAACGCGACCCCCGGCCTGATCCTGGGGATCCTGACCGGACAGACGATCCAGAAAAACGGAGTCAAGAGCAAAATTTCCATCGTGTTCATCATCCTGATGGTCGTCATCTGGACGCTGATCTGCTATTTCAGAGGGTTCTTCCCGAACCTGATTAATTCCTTCTCCACCATCATCTGAAGCGTGGAAAATTATTAAAGGAGGGCATACCAAATGTCGGATCAAAATTCATCTGCCACAAGTAAAAACAAGCCTTTCATAGATAAGATGACGAAACTTTTCATGAAAGACTCAACGTTTATCATCCTTTACATCGCGCTTTGCGCCGGCGTGGTCGGCGGGACACATCTGTACCTGACAAGCGGCACCGGCGTCTTCATGGAAGCGGGTTTCGGAACCATGCTGTCGGCGGCGGAAAAAACCGGGGATTTCGGCGCGGTGATCGGATTTGCCGGCGGATTTCTGATTGCACGTATTCTGGAAGGTCCGCTGGTGGGCCTGCTGGATATCGGCGGATCCACAATGAACGGCGTCGGATTGGGCATTTGCGGCCTGATCCTCAGCCTGGGCTATAAAAGCCTGATCTACAACTTCCCCCTGGCGCTGATCACCGGCGCCCTGATCGGGCTGATTCTGGGCTGTGTGATCATGGGCATCCGTAAACTGATTCCGGAGGGCGTTACCGCCGGAGGAACCGACATCATGATGGGCGTTGGGCATCAGCTGGGCACCTTCTTTGCTCCGCTGCTGATTCTCGCGGCCATGTCCGTTTCCATTCCGCTGGGGATCTGCGCTTTGGTCGGGTCCGTCGTGTTCTATGTGCTTGACAAGGGCGTGGTCGGCGGCTCACTGATCGGAATGCTGATCGGCGCGTTTATTTTCACCATCGCCGTGACCGGCGTCACCCTGAACACTACGGAAGCGGTCGTGGGCATCGGCGCGGAAAAACAGATCACCGCCACAATCGAGCCGAAGGGCGCCACGGTTACGGATACCGCCTGGACGTCGGACAACCCTTCGGTGGCGACGGTTGACAAAGACGGCAAGATCACCGGCGTCCAACCCGGAACGGCTGTCATCACCGTTACAACAAAGGACGGCAGCCATACCGCGGCCTGCGACGTAACCGTTCTGCAGGCTTCGGCACCGTCCGGTGCGAACGGAACCGGTTCCAAATAATCGCCGGTTCGAAACGGAAAGAAAGATACGGTCCGTTACGCAAAATCAAAAGTTAAAAAAGAAGCCAATGCCGGAGGAATCATTCCCAGAAAACGGTTCCTCCGGCAAATTAAACTTTTTTGCGCACAGGTGGGAACAGGGCCTTTCCATCTGATTTTCATACAATCCACGGCCCTTTTGACAGGAGTGATTTTATGGTTTCAGCAGAAATAACGATCAAAAATCCGCTTGGGCTCCACGCGAGGCCGGCGACGCGGCTTACCGCCATTTGCCAGAAATTTTCCTGCGACATCGAGCTGCAAAAGGGAACGGTCAGCATCCAGCCGAAGAGCATCATCAGCATTCTGTCGGGAGCGGTAAAGCAGGGGACAAAGCTGACGGTCGTTACAAACGGCCCGGACGAACAGGAAGCAAACCGCGCGGTCCGGGAGTACCTGGAAAATCTTACCGAGTGAGGATCCGTTCGGTTGACCGACCGGGCAGTCAAGCGAAGATTAAATGTTGGAGGTAACTGAAATGAGCAAACAAAACATCGGTGTAATCGGCCTTGCCGTCATGGGAAAAAACCTCGCTTTGAATATTGAAAGCAAAGGATACAGCGTTTCCGTCTATAACCGGTCGAGAGAAAGAACGGACCGCATGATGCGGGAGGCAAAGGAGAAAAAGATCCGGGCGGCCTATTCTATCGAAGAATTCGTAAATTCACTGGAGCTGCCGCGGAAAATTATTATCATGGTAAAGTCGGGGAAACCGGTCGACGATACCATTCAGCAGCTGAAACCGTTTCTTTCTCCGCGCGACATCCTGATTGACGCGGGGAATTCCTATTTTGCCGACACGGTCCGGAGAAACGCGGAACTGAGCGCGGAAGGGTTCCTCTTTATCGGGACCGGTGTGTCCGGCGGTGAGGAAGGCGCGCTGAAAGGCCCTGCGATCATGCCCGGCGGACCCGAGGAGGCCTATCGTCAGGTAGAACCGATTTTGACGGCAATCTCCGCTAAAGTGGAAGGCCAGCCGTGCTGCACCTATATCGGGCCGAACGGCGCGGGCCATTTTGTCAAAATGGTTCACAACGGGATCGAATATGGGGATATGCAGCTGATCTGCGAAGCCTATTCTCTGCTGAAAAACGTCGCCGGCCTTTCCAATCAGGAACTGCACGGCGTGTTTGACGAATGGAACCGGGGGGAACTGGACAGCTATCTGATCGAAATCACAAAGGACATCATGCTGAAAACGGACGGGGAGACCGGCCGGCCTTTGATCGACCTGATCCTGGATACCGCCGGTCAGAAGGGAACGGGAAAGTGGACCAGCAACAGCGCGCTGGAACTGGGGATCCCCGTACCGACCATTACGGAAGCGGTGTTTGCGCGCTGCATGTCCGCGGCCAAGGAGGAGCGTGTGCATGCCAGCGGAATTCTGGCCGGGGGCGCCGGGAAGAAAGCTTTTCAGGATTCCAGGGAGGAATTAATTGAAAATATCCGCAAAGCGCTGTACGCGAGCAAAATCTGTGCGTATGCACAGGGCTTTTCGCTGTTGAAGGCCGCCTCGGAAACATACGGGTGGGACCTGCGCTACGGAAATATCGCCATGATTTTCCGCGGCGGCTGCATTATCCGGGCCCAGTTTCTCAACCGGATCAAGGAAGCCTACGATCAGAATCCCGGCCTGGCAAATCTGATGCTCAGTCCGTATTTCAGCGGGATTTTGAAAGATTATCAGGAAGGATGGAGAAAAGCCGTGGCGGAAGCCGTGATCGCCGGCATCCCCGTCCCCGGGTTTTCCAGCGCCCTTTCGTATTACGACAGCTACCGCAGCGCCCGCCTGCCGGCGAATCTTCTGCAGGCGCAAAGGGATTATTTCGGCGCGCACACCTATGAACGGACCGACCGTCCGAGGGGCGAATTTTTCCATACGGACTGGACGGGACACGGCGGTTCGGTGTCCGCCTCCACCTATAACGCTTAAGTGTTTTTTGATGAAACACACGGAAAACAGACTGCTCAGGAGGACCTTATCATGAAAATGGGAATCGGTGTTTCCAAGGGATATGCCGTCGGGACGGCTTTTGTCGTGGGTGCCCCGGAAACCTTCACTTTCAACAATGCCGGGGTGGGCCGGGAACAGGAGACACAGCGGCTGCGGCGGGCAATTCGGGAATCGGAAGAAGAACTGAAAGAAATCATCGAAAAAGCCCGTCTGACCCTCTGCGAAAAAGACATCGAAATTATGGAAAGCCATATCGGCTTTCTGTCCGATCCCGAATTTACGGGAAAAGCGTTTGCGATGCTCCAGGAAGAGCCCATTTCCGCGGAAAAGGCCGTTTCCGACGTTACGCAATCCCTTTCCGGCGCATTTTCCGCTATCGAAGACGAATATATGAAGGAACGGGGCGCGGATATCAGGGACGTGGGCAACCGCATTCTGAGGAATCTGTCCGGCGGCACGGAGAAAGCGGATTTCAGCAATCTGCCGTACAATACGGTTCTGGTTGCTCACGATCTGAAACCTTCGGAGACCGTTACGATTGACAGCGGCCGGGTCGCGGCGATCGTCACGGAGGTGGGAGGAAAGACCTCCCATACGGCGATCCTCGCAAAAGGGCTCGGGATTGCCGCGGTAGTAGGCTGCGCCGGCATTTTGGAAGATCTGAAAACCGGAACAACGGTTGCGGTGAACGGGGAATCCGGACAGGTTCTGATCTCCCCGGACGAAAGTACGGTCCTTCATTACCGCGGCCTGGCCGAGCAGTACGAGCGAAAAAACCAGCGGGCGTGTTCCACGGAGCAGATTTTTACCGGGGACGGGCGCAAAATCGCGGTCAAAGCGAATATCGGCGGGATCAACGACCTGAAGTCGGCGTTGGAAAACGGAGCGGATGGGGTCGGGCTTTTCAGAACCGAATTTTTATACATGGAGAAAACGAGAGTCCCCACGGAAGAGGAGCAGTTTTCCGTTTACAAAGAAGCGGCTCTGCTTTTGGAAGGAAAACCGCTGACCATTCGCACTTTGGATGCCGGAGGGGATAAGGACATCCCTTCTTTGGACATGGAGAAAGAACAAAATCCCTTTCTTGGCGTACGGGCCATCCGCCTTTGTCTGAAAAAACCGGAACTGTTTCGGGTGCAGCTCCGCGCGGTCCTTCGGGCATCGCATTACGGCAATGTTCAGGTCATGTTTCCGATGATCGGCAGTTTGCGTGAGCTGGAGGCTGCGAAAAAAATTCTGAGGGAATGCAGCGGTGAACTGGAACGGGAAGGAATTCCGTTCGACCGTTCCATGAAGGTCGGGATGATGATAGAAGTCCCTTCGGCGGCGATTATTGCGGCGGATTTTGCCTCAAATGTTGACTTTTTCAGTATAGGCACCAACGACCTGACCCAATACACACTGGCGGCCGACAGATTAAATGAAAATGTTTCCAATTTATACGACCCCATGCATCCCGCCGTGCTTCACCTGATCCGATCGACCATTCACGCCGCCCACAAGGCATCCATTCCATGCTGTATGTGCGGTGAGCTGGCATCCGATGAAAAAGCGATTCCGCTGCTGCTGGAGTACGGCCTTGACGAATTTTCAGTCAGTCCGGGAATTCTGAAAGAAACCAAAAGCATTTTAATGGATGCCGTCGGATGTAAAGCTTAGTGCCTCCCAGGGATACGGATGTATCCTGAGAGATCCTTTGATATCCCTCTCCCCGGGCCCTATGGGCAATGCTTCCACTGAACAAATAATGAAAAAGCGTGGCTGAAAAATTACTTATGGATAGAAATGAAAAGATCATGCCAAAATTTAGCATGATCTTTTCTAAGCCGGACATTTTGTCTGCAGTCTGAGGACAGGGGTTTTGCCCCTGTCCTTATTTTGCGTCTGTCACGAGGCGAAACACCCGAGTCCCTCCGGGCGCGCCGGGAAATCATGGGATTTCTATGCAACTCTTCCTAATAAATATCATGATTTTTAATATTTTATGTTGACATTCGAGCCAATATGGACTATTATAAACGAAAGACATAATGTCATGACAATATGACATATATAATGTCTCTGCAAGAAAGAACATTCCCGCCCGCCGGTCTGTCCAGGGGAAAAAGCCTGTGAGGCACTCTGATTGACGGGCGTACGAAGTTTACGTTTCTTTTCTGGCTTTTGCCGAAGAGTTTCGCCGACAGGCAGTCAAACTATATTGAAAAAGGAGAAATAAGAATGTACTCCAAAAGGATCGTAATCCAAAATCCAACCGGCCTCCATGCGCGGCCGGCCTCCAATCTGGTCACACTTTCGAAACGATTCAGCAGCAAACTGCAGATCATCAACGGAAGCATAACGGTGGACCCCACCAGTATCCTGAGTCTTTTAGCGGGGAAGCTGATGCCCGGGACCCATGTGGAAGTCCGGGCGGAGGGAGGGGACGAAGTAAAAGCGGTAGATGAGATCTGTGAATTTATACGCACACTGGAGGAATAATGGGAATGCTATTGCGGGGGATCCCGGTATCCGTCGGGAAAGTGGTGGGAAAGGCCACCGTGTTTCAGGACATACTCGAGTACAGTCCGGAAGAAAAGCTTCAGGGAGATCCGGGTCAGGCTGTCCGGCAGATGTACGGTACAGTGGAAAACCTCAGTGACGAGATGGTGTCGGAAAGCGAAAAATATGCCGAAGCCGGGGAAAAAGTGAAAGCTGAAATGCTCCGGATGCAGGCGGTGATGCTGACAGACAAAATCTTTACGGGCTCCATAGAACAGAACATCCGGGCGGGCTACAGCGTTCCCGCCTCCGTCGCGCGGGCCTCTTCGGAACAGCAGAAGGTGCTGCTCTCGCTGAACAATCCCATGCTGATGGAGCGGGCGCAGGATTTGAAGGATGTCGGCAAAAGGCTGATCCGAAGGTTGACAGGCCGCGGTGACGGGGACCTTTCCGACCTGCGGGAAGAGACAATTCTTGTTTCCGAGGATCTTCCGCCTTCCGTTCTGATCAATGCAAACGATATGGTCAAGGGGCTGATTATGGCAAAGGGTTCCCAAACCTCTCACGTTGCGATTTTGGCCGCAAACATGGGCATCCCCGCTGTCGTCGGCTGCGGGGACGTCGGCGGGATCAAAGAGGGACAGACGGTGTTCCTGAACGCCGTTTCCGGAGAAATACAGAGCGGCCTGACCGGGGAAAACATTCGAAAAGCGACGGAAGAATGCGAAAAAAACAAGGAAAAATGCGATCTTCTGAACACTTTGAAAGGAACGGTCCCAACAACATGCGACGGAACCAGAATCCATGTTTTTACCAATATCATAGATGCTTCCGCGACGGACAAAATAATAGAATACGGTGCGGACGGAGTCGGCCTGTTCCGGACGGAATTTTTATATATGAATCGAAAAACGCTCCCCAGTGAGGACGAACAGTTTGCCGTTTATCAGAGCGTTGCGAAAAAACTGGCGGGCGGGACCGTGACAATCCGCACGATGGACGTCGGCGCGGACAAGGCCGCGGATTGTCTTGACCTGGGCCGGGAAGCGAATCCGGCGCTGGGGTACCGGGCAATCCGGATTTGCATCGACCGGACGGAGATCCTGAAAACTCAGCTTTGCGCGGCTCTCAGGGCCGGCGCGTCCGGGAACGTCAAGATCATGTTTCCCATGATCGCCTCCGACGACGAGCTGGAACGCGCCCTCTCCGTTCTGGAGGAAGCAAAGCGGGAACTCAGAAGGAGAAGCCTTCCGTTTCAGGAGGAAACCCCGGTCGGGATCATGGTCGAAACTCCTTCGGCGGCGATCCTGGCCCGGAAATTCATCCGAAAAGTCGACTTTTTCAGCATAGGGAGCAACGACCTCACCCAATATACGCTGGCCGCCGACCGGCTCAACGGAAAAGTCGCCTATCTTTATGACCATCTGAACCCTGCGGTGCTGTGGCTGATTCAAAGGGCAAGCGACGCGGCGAACGGCTGCGGCAAGACATGCAGCGTCTGCGGGGAAATGGCCAGGGACCCGGCCGCCCTTCCTGTCCTGATCGGGATGGGCATCAAAAATATAAGCGTGAACCTGCCGTCCGTTTTACTGGTCAAAAAGCTGATTGGCCTTTTGGACCGGGACCTGCTTGCGGAACTGGCCGAAAAGGCTGTCTGCCTGGACACGGCGGCCCAGGTGCGGGACCTGGTCAGAAGCAGCCTTCCCGACCGGTACTGGGATTGGTGCTCATAAAGGAGGCGGTTCGCCGCGAAAGACTTCGCATAAGCGGGAAAAGGAAAGAGGAGGAGAAAAAATTGAGCAGCAATGATCTTGTAATCGACGAAAATCTGATATTGATCCATGTCAGGGCCGAAGAAAACGGCCAGGTACTGCGGAAGCTGAGCCGGCAGATGTATGAGAACGGTTTTGTCAGGGAATCCTTCTGCGATGCCATCATGGAGCGCGAACAGCAGTTTCCTACGGGGCTGGACTGCGGGAAGTACAATGTCGCCATTCCGCATACCCAGTCCGTCCATGTCAACCGGACATGCATCGGGGTGGCGACCTTACCGGACGGGGTAGCCTTCCGAAGGATGGACGATCCCGACGAGTCCGTCGACGTGAAGCTTGTCCTGATGTTCGCATCGGCGGGAGGACACGGACATTTCGGGCTGCTGTCCTCGATTACCAAAATGATCCAGAACGAGTCGATTGTCAAGCAAATCGTCGGTTCCGGGGACAAACAGGAGATTTTACAGATCCTGCAACAAAATTTATTGGGAGGTGAAAGCAATGAGTAAAAAATTGATTTTGGTTGTGTGCGGAGCGGGGACGCTGACATCTGTCGTTGCCGCGCAGGGGATCCGGGAGGGGCTGGAAAAAAAGGGCCTTTCCGACTTTGAGGTAAAAACAGGGAGAATCGACGAGGTAGAAAGACTTCAGGATCAGATTTCGGTACTTGTGTCTACCATGAATCTCCGCCAGAAATACGCGTTCCCGGTCGTGAATGCCATCGCGTTTTTGACCGGCGACGAGTCCGGCATGGAAAAGGCAATCGACAAGGTCGCAGAATGTCTTCAAAAAGAATAAGGCATTGAAATAGTAAGGGGGAAAAAATATGGAAATGGTAAAACAGGCGTTCGACTGGTTTTTCGGCTTAGGCAGTACGGTGTTCGTACCCATCATCATGTTCGCGCTGTGCATGGTCTTCCGGGGCGGCTTGTCAAAGAGCCTGCGCAGCGCGCTCTACTTCGGCATCGGCCTGACCGGGCTGAATCTGATCATCGACTTGTCCATTACCGCCATGACGCCTGTGACGACCGCGCTGTCAAACAGGCTGGGGGTAAACTTCCGCGTGATCGATATCGGTTACGGAAACGTATCGGTCGCCTGGGGATGGCCGGGGGTCGTCTGGGTGATTCTGGGCATTATCGCGCTGAATATGCTGTGTGTCATCTTTAAACTCACAAAGACTTTATGGGTGGATATGTGGAACATCTGGCACGGCGAGTTTGTTGCCGCCCTGATGTGGGCCCTTACGGGAAATATCTTCATCGGCGTTGCTTCCGGCCTGCTGCTTCTGGTAATCAATATGTTTCTGGCCGATTACCACGCCAAGCGGATCCAGGAATTCAACGGCCTGGAGGGGATATCCGTTGTTGCTACCTCCGGTACCTTTACCGCGACTTTCGCACAGATCGTTATGAAGGGGATTGAGCGCATCCCGGGCCTGCGCGATGTCAACGCTTCGCCCGAGCAGATTAAAAAGAAGTTCGGTATTTTCGGTGAAATGTCCGTTATTGGCGCCATTATGGGCGTTATCATGGGCATTATCGCCGGATTCAATGTGACTCAGATCCTCCAGCTTGCCATTCAGCTGGCGGCAGTCCTTGTTATTTTGCCCAAGATGCTGTCGCTGATCGCGGAAGGCATCATCCCCATTTCAAACGCACTTTCCAAATTTATGAAAGAAAAATTCCCCGGACGCGAGCTGTGGATCGCCGTCGATCCCGCGATCCTGCTCGGCGACCCCTCCGTCATGTCGACCGTGATCATCATGTATCCGATCTCCATGCTGCTGGCGGCATTCCTGCCGGGCTGCAATTTCCTTCCCGTCGCCTCGCTGGCGGTCCTTCCCTACTGGATCGGCGGCATGGTGCCCTATACTAAGGGAAACGTGGTACATACGGTCATCGTGGCCACATTATGGATTATACCCGCCACCCTGATCGCTTCCAGCATGGCCGGGATCATGACGGATGCCTGCCAGCTGACCGGCCTGTTCACAGATAAAATTGCAAGCGGCGCACAGTTTACCAACTGGGAAGAGGGCGGAAACATCCTGCTCTGGATTTTGGTACAGATCCGTCACCTGGTGGCGGCGTGATTTCTCCCCGTTCGGGGGACGGACCCAGTTCTGAATCTTTCTGAATGATCTGATTACGGGATGCCGGCGCCTGGGCGATTGGTCTCCGACGTCATCCGCCGGCTTTCCCCACAAATCAGGAATCCTGTTTGTAAAAATGTATTTTGATTAAAGGGGCCCCTGTATGCCCGAAAAGGCATGCTTTTCCAATCGGAATAAGCATATCCGGATTGTCTTCTCTGGGAAAAGAACCCTGATGGAACCGCCGTCAGGGGCCGATCCGGCATCTTAAAACTGCAAAAGGGCTTTTCTGCTGCAACGAAAGACGTAGAATTTATTTTGACGATGAAAACGACTCCTGAAAAGGCGTACATCAGGAAAAGAAAGGGAAATTCCATGTATTTTAAGGATAGAAAGACGAATTACGACAAGCTTCCGTTCACGGAAATTCAAGGGCATGACCGTGAGGCGTTTCACGGATACGCGGATATTGTCGCGGAAATAAGGGCTCGCATCAGCGAATTAAAAAAGAATAAAACCGTCGTGGTGATCGATTATTATCACGGCGTGCGTCAGAAGGAAATAGAAAGCGGCCTGATCAGGCCCCTGCTTGCCGATCAAACCTTTTTCAGCGAAGACTGCAAATTGCCGGAGGAGAAGCTGTACCCGAAACTGGAAAGAAACATTACGGACGACAGAGTTTTCGGCGTTTTGTCGGTCCGCCGGCTCGTTGAATTCTTTGACGAAGAAAAACTGCGGGCATGCAGAAAGCGGATCGAAGACACCGACCGGGGACTGATCGTCGTATACGGCGTCGGCGCGTCGCTGGTCGCCAAAGGGGACCTTTTGATTTACGGCGACCTGTCGCGGTGGGAAATCCAGTGCCGGTACCGCAGCGGGGAGCTGGACAACTGGGGTGCGGGGAATTTTGAAGAAGACTTCCTGCGCAAATACAAACGCGGCTATTTCATCGAGTGGAGGGCTCTTGACAGGCACAAGCTGGATCTCTTCCCGGACATTGACCTTTTGATCGATACCAATCGGGACAATTCCCCGAACATGATAACGGGCGGCGCGCTGCGCGACGGCATCCGCCAAATGGCGTCGCAGCCCTTTCGGCTTGTGCCTTATTTCGACGAGGGCGTCTGGGGCGGCCGCTGGATGGAGGAAGTCTTCGCGCTGAAACCCGGAAAGCATAATTTTGCGTGGTGCTTTGACGGCGTGCCCGAGGAAAACGCCGTCCATCTGAAATTCAGGGATACGACGGTAGAAATCCCCGCCCTCGATATCGTGCTCCGGGAACCGGACCGTCTGCTTGGGCCGGAGGTTCACTCCCGCTTCGGCACGGAATTCCCGATCCGTTTCGATTTTCTGGACACCATGGACGGCGGAAATCTGAGCCTTCAGGTCCATCCCCTGACGGAATACATACAGCAGACTTTCGGTATGCATTACACGCAGGATGAGAGCTATTATATTCTGGACGCGAAAGAGGACGCCTGCGTTTACCTCGGGGTCAGGGAAGGCACGACGAAGGAAGCGCTTATCACGGCTTTAAAAGAGGCCCAGGAAAGCCAGACGTTCGACGACGCCAGGTATATCAACAAGTTCCCGATCAAAAAGCACGATCATGTCTTGATACCGGCGGGGACGATTCATTGCTCCGGAAAAAATTCCGTCGTCCTTGAAATCTCGGCCACGCCCTCCATCTTCACCATGAAGCTCTGGGACTGGGGCAGAGTCGGGCTGGACGGAAAACCCCGGCCGATCAATATCGAACACGGGGAAAAGGTGATCCAGTTCAGCCGGACTACGGATTGGGTGGAGAAAAATCTGCTGCACCGTGAAATCACGCTGGAAGAGGACGCGCATAAAAAAGTGGAGCGGACCGGCCTTCACGAGCTGGAATTTATTGAAACAAGGCGATATTGGTTCGATGAAAAAATCAGCATGGACTGCAACAATTCCGTAAATATGCTGAATCTTGTGGAGGGCGAGGAAATCGCCGTTACTTCCCCGCGGGGACGGTTCAGCCCGTTTACCGTTCATTATGCCGAAACGTTCATTGTTCCTGAAAGCGTCGGAGAGTACGAAATCGCGCCCGCCGGAAAATCCGCCGGAAAAAAAGTAGCCGTTATTCAGGCCTATGTGAGAGTTTAGCAGGAGGTGCGGAATTTGAAAACAGGATTTGACATTCGAGCGGATCTTCAGCATTTGGAATTTATCTACGGCGCCGGTGTGTTCGGCCCCAAAACGGAAAAAAGGAAGCTGGACGATATCCGCCCCAGCCTGAGCGACCCTTCCGCGGACGGTCCGGAGGTTGTTTATGCGGTCGCCATGGACGTGGGAAAGGAAAAGGACCGGGAGGATTTGCTGCAGAGGAACCTGCTGTACGGCGCCATGATTTTTCAGGGGGGCGTCGTCGGCGAAGAACCGGTGCGCAGCCAGGGGCATGTCCATGCGGTCTCGCCGTCCTGCAACGCCTCCACTCCGGAGGTTTATGAAATCTGGTCCGGGGAAGCTTATATTTATATGCAGGAATCCGCAGAAGATCATCCCGGGAGATGCTTCGCCGTTCACGCCGGGGCGGGCGGCGTCGTGATCGTGCCTCCCGGATGGGCCCACTGCACGATCAATGCTTCCGTGAAGGAAGCCATGCTTTTCGGGGCGTGGTGCGTCCGCGATTACGGGTTTGACTACCGGGACGTGCGGGCCCGCAGGGGAGTGGCCTTCTTCCCGAAGGTCAGGGACGGCGGGATTGCCTTCGTGCACAATCCGGAATATGCGGACGGCCGTCTGGAAATCAGGGAAGCACGCGGGTACCCGGAATTCGGCTTGAAGCCCGGAGTGCCGATCTACAGCCAGTACGAGGAAAACAGGGCGCTGTTTTCCTTCGTCACAAATCCGCAGTCCGTTCAGGCGGTCTGGGACAATTTTCAACCTTAAAAAGCGGGAAAGGAAAAATGATGGGTAAAACGGTAATACATTTCGGGGGCGGCGCTTTGGGGCGCGGCCTGGTGATCCCCATGCTGGTGGACAGCGGGTATCAGGTGATCCTGGTGGACACGAACGAGGCCCTGCTCAAAACGATACGAAAGAAAATGTCTTATACCCTCGACGTCAGCGACGCACGGGAAAACCGATACCGGACGATCCCGGTTCAGGATGCCCTGTCAAGTATCCGGGAAGAAGAAAAGCTGCTCTCTCTTCTGAAGCGGACCGATACGGTAACCACCTCCGTCCGCAGGGAAAACCTGAAATATGTGGCGGCGACCCTGCTCCGGGCCTGGAAAGACGCGGACACGGACGAAAAAAGGGTGATCTGCTGTGAAAACATCGAGCACGTGGGTTCCTGTTTTCAAAGTCTGCTGCTGGACAGTGACCTTACGGCAGAGCAGGAACAGAGGATCCGCCATATTCGCATACCGGACACGATCGTAGACCGGATCTGCTCCTCAACGGAGGATTTGGGCGTCGTCACCGGCGAACAGTTCCACGAATGCGGCGTTGACCGGAACGTGCTCCCGCAAACGGGCATGGAGTATATCACCGCTGTGGACGATATCGGTACCCGCTTCGCGAGAAAAAGGTATCTGATGAATTCCTATGCGGACGCCGTCAGCTTTTTTGCCCTGTCAAAAGGAAAAAGATATTTGTATGAAGCGGCCGGCGACGACGAAGTAAACGCAACCGTCGCGCCGTTTCTGACGCTGCTGAAAAATCTGCTGAATGCGGAATACGGAA
This sequence comes from Caproiciproducens sp., assembly GCF_053840905.1. Classification (NCBI taxonomy): domain Bacteria; kingdom Bacillati; phylum Bacillota; class Clostridia; order Eubacteriales; family Acutalibacteraceae; genus Caproiciproducens; species Caproiciproducens sp. The sequence continues at coordinate 208,044 of NZ_JBNLXQ010000004.1, read as the reverse complement.
TGGGGAAAGAAGAGCTGGACGACTGGGCGGACTGCTACCGCCGCCGTCTGGCAAACCCTGAGATCCCCCGGGAGCTCGGTACGGTGGCAAGGAACCTCTTCCCCAAATTGTCTTTGGAAGAACGCTTTGTTTATCCGCTGCTCCGCGCTGAAAAGTTCGGGGTTCCAACCGGCGACGGACTCGTATTTTTAAAAGAGCTTATCCTGACGGCAAACGGACTGCAGGAAAATCCCCTGACCCCGGAGGGACTCGTTATGGAATTGGAAAAGCTTTGGTGCGGGAACGCGGACGGCAGAGCCCTTTTCCAGAAGGTGACGGACCTTATGAAAAAAGCCCCCGGAATATAAGCATATCAATCAGAAAGCCAGCGCCTGAAAAGCGCTGGCTTTCTTGTTCCCCGGACACGCCGCTCCGCCCTTATTCCCTGTGCATCATTTCAATATAGTACCGGTATTCCGTTCCGATGTAGAAGCATTCCGTATACTCGAAAAAATTTTTTTTGATGCAGGAGGTAAAGCGGACACGCTTTAAGACGGGCGTATTGCAGCTGATATTCAGTACTTTCTGGACCTCGGACGGCGGACTGATGGCTTCAATATATTCTTTCTCGGAATTCATGACGATACCGAACTGTTTCAGATATTCATACAGGGATCCGTAATAATCCTTCGAATTCAGGGAAAACCCCGAAAGATAAGGGATGCAGGTCACAAAATAGGAAAAAAGGTTGTCTTCGGTCCCCCGGACCCTTTTAAGCTGTAAAATCGGTTTTCCAATATTCAGATGGAGGAAAGCGGACAGCTTCCTGTCGGCGTTGATCAGCGCGACGTCCGCCTGATGGGTGATCGCCGCCTTGCCCCGCTCACTCATTTCGGAAGTAAAGCTCTGTACCAGAGTGGAGTTGTCTTTCTGTGATTCCGATTCAGGTCTGACAAAAGTCCCCTTCCCGCGTTCGCGGCACAGATATTTTTGGTTGACCAGCTGATCGATGGCCTTCCGGATAGTGATCCGGCTTACATCATACAACTGGCACAACTCCATCTCGGGGGGGATCTGCTCGTCGTCCTTCCATTGGCCGGAGAGTATTTTATATTGAAGATCTTCCGCAATCTGTACATAAAGGGGAAAGGACTGGCTGGATTTATCAAGTTTAAAAGCCATGTTAAGACTCCTTCATCCTGAATTGTCATTATATTATAACATTAAATAATTTAATGCGCTATAGTAAAATTATAAAGGGGAAAGGAAACGGGTCCCGCTGCTTGCCTATAGTTACAGTATACTGCGAATGGCGTAATTTGTAAATGTTATATCCGTATAAAATTATCAAATTTAGTAAATGTTTATAACGCATATCGTATTGATTTTATATTTATAATGTGGTACACTACGGCAAAAGGAATGTGATGATATGCCGTTGAAAATAACGTTGAAAGTGATGCTGGCAAAACGGGAAATGACGCAGAAGCAGCTGTCGGATCGTACGGGGATCAGGCCGCCGACGATATCGGCGATCTGCACGAATACGGCCAGACACTTACCGGTTGCCGTGATCGAAAAAATTTGCGGCTGCTTAAATTGCCAGCCGGGGGATTGGATGGAATACAGAAAATAGCGACTAAAAATTTCATTCGATACAAAAATATATTATTGACTTTTACAGGAGTCCATGTTATTATTAACTCATATTAAAACTTAGTTTTACTCAATGAAATCAAAATACAATAAATTCTGATTAGAGGGATTTGAAATAAATGTATAGGGGAAATAAACCTGAGGGAAACAGCAGATATGCGATTGCCAGCGTTCAGAACGCGCTGAAGGTTTTAAAATTATTTGATGCGCAGAATATGCAGCTTTCTCTGATTGAAATCAGTAAATTAAGTGGAATCAGTAAAAGTACGACTCTTCGTATCGTGTTTACCCTGGTCGACGAAGGCTTTTTAAAAAAGGACGAAATATCAAACAAGTATGAATTGGGAATAGAGATCTTAAAAATGGGACTGTCCGTATTCGATTCCCTGGATTTGAACAAAATCGCGTCCTCAAAGCTGAAAAAATTAGCCGATGAAACCGGCCTTGTCGTTCAAATGGCGGTTTTGAATAAAAAGGAGCCGATCTTAATCCAGAAAATACTGCCAAAGGTAGGATTCAGCCGAACCTTAAGTTCTCACATCGGCGGTTCCATGCCCATATGGTGTACTGGAATCGGGCGCCTGTTCCTTGCCAACATGAAAGAGGAAAAAGCGAGGGAGATTTTAAACTCCTGCACTTTAAAACAGTATACGCCGAACACGATTTTAGACAGGGACGAAATTATGCGGCTGGTAAAAAAAGCCGCAGAAGAAGGATTTGTCATTATTAATTCCGAACATGAAAACGGAATTATCAGCATTTGCTTCCCTATTTATGACCATACCAATAAGATGATTGCCGGGTTCAGCGCTTCCGGAATCCGCGAGGTGATCTTGGATACGGATATCAACAGAATCAAAGACGCCGCGAAGAAGGCTTCGGAAGACATTTCCAATGAGCTGGGTTATCATCTGCAGTGATTTTACAGGGAAAGCGGAAATAACGGACCAGCGACGGGGGAAAAGACCGGCCGGGCAAATGCAATTTGCGGATCCTGCAAAATTAATGAAACTTAGTTTTACTCAGTAAAACTAAAATAGATCCAATGATCTAATTTTAATAGAAAGGAATTATAAAAGAATGGAAAAATTAAAGGTTGTAATAACGGATTACGCTTATCAGAATCTTGATGCGGAAAAGGAGGAGATATCGAAAGTCAATGCCGAAATTTTCGATTATCAGTGTAAAACGGAAGACGAAGTAATCGCGGTCGCCAGGGATTGCGACGCTTTGATCGTCCAGTTCTGCCCCATCACCAGAAAAGTCATCAATAGTCTGGAGCATTGCAGGCTGATCGTACGGTATGCGATTGGTGTTGATAATATAGATCTGGATGCCGCAACGGAAAAGGGCATCTATGTTGCGAATGTGCCGGATTATTCCATTGATGAGGTTTCGACCCACGCGGCGATGCTGATTTTGGCCATGAGCCGCAAGCTGAACCAAACCGTTTCTCTGGTGAGAGGAGGAAAATGGAATTACTCCCTGCTGAAACCAATGTACAGAACAGGCAATGCCTGCCTTGGCCTCGACGGTTTTGGGGCAATTCCTAAAATGGTCGCAGGCAAGATGAAAAATTTCGGAATGAAGATCATTTCCTATGATCCGTATGTGACAAAAGAACAGATGGAGCAGTGCGGCGTCCGGAAGGTGGACTTTGAAGAGCTGGTCGAAACCAGCGATTATCTGTCCGTCCATTGTCCTCTTACAGAGCAGACCAGGGCGAGCATCAATGCGGAGGTATTCAGGAAAATGAAAAAAACAGCGGTGCTCGTCAATACGGCCAGGGGCAGCGTCGTGGATGAAAAAGCCTTGATCGAAGCGATTCGGGAAAAGGAGATCGGCGGGGCGGCAATCGACGTGCTGGAAACGGAACCGATTTCCATGGACAACCCTCTGCTTCATTTTGATAACGTTATCGTCACCCCGCATATTGCGTGGTATACGGAAGAATCCATTCATGCGCTTCAACAGAAGGTGGGCGAAGAGGTGGCGCGGGTGCTTTCTGGAAATGCGCCCAAGAACCTGGTAAACAAGTCATTACGCTGATGGAAAGGGGCTGAAGGATCATGTATGCAGTCATTGATTGCGGCACGACCAATACAAGAGTCTACATATTAAATAACGAAAACCAGATAGCAGGTCAGGCCGCCCGTAAGGTGGGCGTTCGGGACACCTCTATGACGGGGTCGAAGGACGCGCTGAGAAACGGTCTTCGGGAAGCCATTTTGGAGGCAATCGAAAAATCCGGAGCAAAAACAAAAGATATAAAATACGCGATTGCTTCGGGAATGATCACGTCGGAGATCGGACTGATGGAAATCCCGCATTTGGTGGCGCCCGCGGGAATCCGGGAGCTCGCCGAAAATGTGAAAATCGTTTCCGGCAGGGAAATTATTTCTCTCGATATCCCCATCATGTTTATACGGGGAATCCGAAACAACTACGGCGACAACGCCACGCTGACGGAAATCGACGATGTGGATTTTATGCGCGGCGAAGAGGCGCAGGTCATTGGGATCCTCGACGAATACCGGATTAAGGAACCGGTGAATATCCTGGTGCTCAGCTCCCACTCAAAGATGATTCATGTGAACGGGGACGGAAAAGTGGAAGCAAGCATGACGACTCTCAGCGGGCAGCTGTTCGAAGCGGTCATCAACCAGACCAACGTGGGGAAAAGTCTGGTTCCGTGCGACGGAGAAGAGAGCGGAGGATACACCTTTGAGGAGATCGTGACGTTTGCGGAGCGCTGCGTCCGTACGAAGGGGCTTGTCCGGTGTTTCATGATCCCCAGATTCATGCAGGTATTGCTGAAATCGGACTATATGGAAAGGCGCGGTTTTGTCGACGCTTCCATTGCGGTTGATGATATGAATGCCATCAGAAGCTTCGATTCGAAATATAATGGAGGTGCTTATATTCTTTTCGGGCCGGAATCCCGCTGTAAATTATACTCCTATTTGTTGAAGAAGGAATATGGAGAGAATGCGAAGATCGTTTCCGTTTTCGACAAAGAGAAGCTTGCCGAACTGACGGTTCGGGGCGGAGTCAAAATCGCAGATCTGTACAGGCAATTAAGTGAAAAGGGAGGAATCGATCATGTTTAAGATGAGAGGGGTAGTTCCGCCGGTAATTACGCCCTTTTTGGAAAACGGCGAGGTGGATTACGAAGGGGTAAAAACACTGGCCCGTTTTCTCAAAAACAATGTGCATGGAATGTTTATAACGGGCTCTTACGGGAGCGGCGTACTGCTTACCGAAGAAGAAAGAAAAAAAATCACCGACGTTACGGTAAAAGAGGTTGACGGAAAAATTCCCGTGATCGTTCACACGGGCACGGCCGACACCGCAAGCGCGGCACGGCTGTCCAAGTACGCGAAAGAAGCCGGCGCACAGGCGGTCGCGGCTGTCGGGCCTTATTACTACAAACATAACGACGACAGCATCTGTGCGTTTTACGACGGAATTATGAAGGCGGTCGGACCGGATTACCCGGTATATGTTTATAACAATACCCAGTTTCAGGGCTATACGATCAGCCTGGAGCTGCTGAAAAGGCTGAAAGGCATGGGCATCCACGGCGTGAAGGACGCTACCTTCGATATTCTGGCCCACGCAAGCTATATGCGCGTTCTGAAGGACGGCAATTTCGACGTTGCGCTGGGGACGGAAGCCATGTGGCTTTCCGCCTGTGTCCTGGGCTGCGAGGCTTTCATTCCGGGAATCGGAAACGCGCTCCCCGAGATTTGCTGTAAGATGTTCGATCAGGGAATGAACAAAGAATATGAAGCCCTGCGTGAAACCCAATTCGAAGTGAATCAGATCCGGGATATCATGTATCTTGCGAAATCGACTCAGCTTGCGATCTACGCGATGCTGGAGATCCGCGGAATCCTCAAAGCGTTTCCCCGTTCTCCTTTTCTGCCGCCCACACAGCTTGAAAAGGACGAAATCAAAGCAAAGCTCATGGAGCTTGGCGTCGTAAAGCTTTAATCGATTTCAGGCCTGAACCATAAAATTGCTAAATTTCAGTATCTGAACCAATAACTTTTTGTAAAAGATTATTTTCTTATTGGCGGTCAGCAAAATACATTTCCAGCATGTCGGAAATACAGGAATAAAACTGTTAGTAGTCAGGAAAAGAAAGGAAGATTGAAAAATGAAAGGTACGTCCAGAAAAACTTCGAAAATTCTTGCAATGCTTCTTGCCCTGTCGATGATTGTTCCGCTGTCAGCCTGCGGAGGCAGCCCTTCGGCGGCTTCCGGCGCGTCGGCGGGCACAGGTTCCGCGGCGGGCTCCGACGCGTCGCCGAAGGGGGACATCCTCTTCGGGGTTTCGACGGCGATCACAGGCGCCGCGCCCCTGGAAGGCGAGCGGACAAAGCAGGGGATCGATATGGCCGTTGAGGAAATCAACGCGGCCGGGGGAGTTTTAGGCAAAAACCTGAAAGCGGAATATGAAGACGATGCAAATACGGCGGGAACCGCTGTCAATGTTGTGAACAAGCTGGGCTCGAACCCGGACGTCGTCTGCCTGTTCGGGCCGCACAGAAGCACCAACGCGATCGCGGTGCTCGGCAGCGTCGCAAAAAACAAGATCCCGTTTTTAACAGGCGGCTCGTCGCCTTCCCTGATTAACTCCGGCAATCCTTACCTTTTCAGGATCAGGGCGTCGGATTCCTTTGTCGCGAAGATCATTTCAAAATATGCGGTGGAAAAGCTGCACGGTACAAAGATCGCTCTTCTGTACAATAACGACGATTACGGCGTGGGCGGCAAGGATGTCATCCTCGCGGACCTGAAGAGCAGAAACATAACCCCCGTGGTATGCGAAGGCCACAATACCGGCGATAAGGATATGACCAGCGTCATTGAGAAAGCAAAGAACGCGGGCGCGGATTGCCTGATTGTCTACACGCATGATCCGGAAGCCGCCATTTTAGCGCGTCAGGTCGTGGAGCTCGGTCTGGATGTCCCGAAAATTGGCCCGACGACGTATGTCAACGAGACGTGGCTGTCTCTTGTCGATGAGAAAACGGCGGAAAACTGGTACAGCGTAACAGACTTTATTCCCAGCAACACGGATGAAAAGGTTGCCACATTTGTAAAGAAGTTTAAAGAGAAATACAATGTGGAACCGGATCTGTTCGCGTCGTCCTATTACAATGCGACCTACCTGCTGGCTGACGCGCTGAAACGCGCCGGTACGGCTGACAGGGAAAAACTGCAGCAGGAGCTGCTTAAGACGAAAGATTTCCCAAGCATCTACGGAAACATGAGCGCCAACGAACACGGAGAATTGATCCACGATGCGGTGGTCGCCCAAATTCATGACAAAAAAGCCGTTTATGTGGAAAAAGTTACGGAATAAGATCGAGCACTGTCCCCGGTAAATTTTTGTTGCTGTTTCAGAGACCTGTGAAATGATCCCGCAAGACTACGATTTCATGGGTCTCTGAATATCTTGAATACCCCTGTTTTGCCGGATGTATTTTCGGAGCTGCATTTTTTTCGTATATTTTGCTGCCTTAGAACTGCCGTAATGACCGTGTGCAGTAGAGAGTATGGGAATTGTATTGATTTGGACAGGCATTTGTTTTTGGCGCTGACCGCCACTCGATAAAGAGAATCGGAACGATGCTGTTTGTTACCTTGCTGAAAGCAGGTTTTCCTTGCTGCGTCTGCAATACACAGAAAAGCCCCGCCCCGGGAAAGGGACGGGATATAAAATTGGGAATCCGTGACTGTTGATTAAAATGATGGTACTGCGTATCGGATGTACTGTTATAGAATATTCTCGTTATGAAATTAGGATGGAGTCGGGTGTATTGCTCTATTAAGTTTGATTGAAAGGGAGAAGTTTATGGAATCGTTTTTACAGCTTGTTGTAAGTGGAATCTCGATGGGCTGCATTTATTGTCTTGTAGCGGTAGAGTTCTCACTCATCTGGAACGCGAGCGGACTTATAAACTTCGGGCACGATAGTTTCATTATGTTCGGAGCATATGTTTTTGCTGGTTCCATGATTTTAAGAGCAAATCTGAGCGTTCCGGCGGCGATTATCAGTTCCCTTGTTTTTATGGCGGCTTTCGGGGTACTGGTGGCTGTGACTATTTTTATCCCGCTGAGCCGGCTGGGTTCCGACATATTCGCCGTGATGGGAACCATCATGCTCGCAAAGATTATCAGTGAAAGCGTAAGACTGTTTTACGGCGCGGCGCCGTTTTCTCTTCCCGGTTTTCTGGGAGGAACCGTAAAATTTGGAAATGTTGTTATGGGAAGGGTCAGCTTTTATATCATTTTCATTACCATTGTTACCTTGATTTGTATCCATCTGCTGTTCTCAAAAACGAAAATCGGCCGCGCGATGCGCTGTGTGGCGCAGGATAAGGACGCGGCTTCGCTGATGGGGATAAACGTACAGCGCAACATTATGGCGACCGTGGCGCTGAGCTCGGCGATATGCGGGATCATCGGCGTTTTGATTATTCCGCTTTTCAGCGTCGACCTTAATATGGCGTCCATGATCGGGCTGAAGGGATTCGCTTCGGGGATCATCGGCGGCTTCGGATCGATGCCGGGCGCGATGGTGGGCGGAATTTTAATCGGTTTGATCGAAAACCTTTATACCGGAATCGGCCCTGCAATTTACAAAGATGTTGTTGCGTTTTTGCTGATGATCATATTCCTGATGATAAAGCCTAAGGGAATTATGGCAAAGAAAAATCTGTAACATCATCTGAAAAGGAAAGCGAGGGAATGAATTTTTATGAAAAAAAAGGGGATTGTCCAACTGGCAGCGATTTTTTTGCTGTTGATCTTATTCCTGTTGGTTCCTGTGTTTGTGAAACAGACATATCTGATCATATTGTTTGACAATACGTTTATCAATATTATTATTTTAGTGGGTTTAAACTTCATAACCGGCCTGATGGGAGAAACCAATCTGGGAACGGCCGGAATCATGGCGCTGGGCGCGTACACCTTTTCCCTGTTTTGTACGCGGCTGTCTTTCTCCCCGTGGATTGGGCTGCTCTGCGCAGTCGTGATGGGGATCCTGATCGGCTTCGGGCTCGGCTGGCCGAGTCTGCGGATGAAGGGGATTTACCTTTCGCTGACCACGCTTGGCTTTGGGGAAATCGTAAGGCTGGTCCTGAACAATCTCGCCAATGTGACAGGCGGCTCGACGGGTGTCACCAATATCCCCTCTTTAAACATTTTCGGACATGTACTGACCTCCGCCATGGATTTCTATTATTTTATCCTCGTCTGCGTAATCATTATTTTGGCGGTCACCTATAAAATCATTCATTCAAAATGGGGACGGGCGATCAAGGCGATCAAGGACAACGACGTTGCCGTGGAAGCCTGCGGCATCGAGATTTCCAAAATAAAAATTTTAGCCTTTACCCTCTGCAGCGTTTACGGCTGCATCGGCGGCGCTCTGTATGCGCAGCTCATGGGGTATATCAGCCCTTCGGATTTTACTCTGAATTCATCCGTTACCTATCTCATGATGCTGATGATCGGAGGGATCGGTTCCGTTCCGGGCAATATCATCGGAGCGTTTATTGTAACCATGCTTCCGGAGCTTCTGAGATTCCTCAAGGATTACTACTGGATCACCTTCAGCGCTATCATTTTGATATTCTCCGTTTTGCTTCCGAACGGCCTTGTCTCTGTCTTTAAGAAATTCGCCGGCCGGTTCGGTTCCGCGCTGACCAGGAAGGAGGAATAAAGGATGCCCGAAATCTTAGAAATCAGCAGCCTGACAAAAAAATTCGGCGGGTTGACCGCCGTAAATGATTTCACCATGCAGATGGAAAAAAGGAAGATCCATGCGTTGATCGGGCCAAACGGCTCCGGAAAAACGACCACGATCAATATGATCAGCGGCGTGCTGCAGGCAAACTCCGGCACCATATTGTTTGACGGGCAGGATATTACCAAGAACACGACGAATAAGATTGCGAATCTCGGCGTCATCAGAACTTTTCAGAATATCAAGCTGTTCAAATCCCTTTCGGTCGTGGAGAACGTCATGGTCGGCGGGCACAAGGATACCCATATGGGCCTGCTTCATTCCCTGGTGGACGTCAGGGGCTCCCTGAAAGAAGAAAGCGCTTTAAAGGAAAGGGCGGAAGAAGTATTGAACTTCATTTCGCTTTACAATGTAAAAGATGAAAATGTAAACAATCTTCCCTACGGGCAGCAAAAAATGGTCGAGCTGGCAAGGGCCATGATGGGCCAGCCAAAGCTGCTGCTTTTGGACGAGCCCGCGGCCGGGCTGAATCCGACGGAAAGGGTCCAGCTCATGGAGCTCCTTCAGAAAATATACGACGGGGGAGTGGAATTATTTCTTGTAGAGCACAATATGGACGTCGTCATGAATTTCTGCCAGAAGATCACCGTTTTATCCTTTGGAGTCAAAATCGCGGAGGGAACGCCAAATGAGGTGCAGAATAACGACGAGGTAATCAAGGCGTATCTGGGCAAGAAATATAAAAAGCAAGGAGTGGATGAGGTACAATGAATGCCGTTCTGAGCGTCGAAGACATGGATGTTTACTATGGGAAGGTAAAAGCACTGAACAGTATAACGGTTTCGATCAACGAGGGAGAAATCGTTTCAATCATTGGATCCAACGGAGCCGGTAAGACGACGCTGATGAAATCCATTATGGGCCTTGTGAAGCTGGCAAAAGGCCAGATTACATTTATGGGCAAAACGGTCAGTAATTTCAAAACCCATAATATTGTCAACGAGGGAATTGTTTACGTACCGGAAGGAAGAAGAATTTTTCCGGAACTGACCGTATTTGAAAATTTGCAGATGGGAGCTTATTCCAAAAAATACAGTCCGGCCGAATATAAAAATAAAGTCGAAGAAGTGTATGAAATTTTTCCGAAGCTCAAGCAAAGATCCGCGCAGATGGGGGGCTCGCTGAGCGGAGGGGAACAGCAGATGCTTGCCATCGGAAGGGCGCTGATGGCTTCTCCGAAGCTGCTGCTGCTGGACGAACCGTCCCTGGGACTCGCCCCGATCATCATTGACGATATTTTTAACGTCATTATTGAAATCAACAAGCAAAAGCATATTCCCATCATACTCGTGGAACAGAACGCCTATATGGCGTTGAGCATCTCCACAAGAGCCTACATTTTGGAGATCGGCGATATTAAATATCAGGGCGACGCCAAAGAACTCTCTGAAAGCTCCGTCATCAAAAAAGCGTATCTTGGGGGATAGCGGTTTCCTTGCTACAGGAGATTTTTAAATTAAAGGGTGAGCTTCTGTGTATATTGATTTTCCTCCGGCAGACGTCCTCGTGCGCGGCATGGACCAAATCCGGATTCCCTCTATGGTTACCGTTGAACAAAAATATGATCCGGCGAATATCCGGGATATTTCTTCCCATATCCGCCGCCAAATGGAAGACAATCTGAAAAACAAAGGACAGTATTGGAATAAAAGGCTCTGCCTGACGGTTGGAAGCCGGGGAATTCCTCATCTTGACCGGATCGTCCGCACTGTATGCGACATTCTGAAAGAATGGGGAGCAAAACCGTTTATTATCCCCGCGATGGGCAGCCACGGCGGCGCTACGGCCGACGGGCAAAAGGAAGTGCTGGCCGGCTACAACATTACGGAGGACAGTATGGGGGTCCCCGTCCTGTCCTCCATGGATGTTGTGGAATATGCGCGATTGGATGACGGTACCAAACTGTACTGTGACAAATACGCCAGCGAATCAGACGGCATCATCCTGCTGAACAAGGTAAAGCCCCATACGGATTTTCGCGGCGCGCACGAGAGCGGGCTGGCAAAAATGATTGCGATCGGCCTTGCCAAGCATATCGGCGCTTCTTCCTTCCACCGGGTGGGCCTGGACCGATTTGCCGGGCTGATCCCGGAAGCCGCCGGGAAATTTCTAAAGCTGATGCCGGTTGCCTTCGGCATTGGGATCGTTCAGAACGCCTATGATGAGCTTTGCGCGATCGAAGTCATGGAAAAAGAAAAGATTATGGAGAAAGACAGGGAATTGCTTGTCCTTGCCAAAGAAAAAATCGCAAAATTCAAGTTTGACGAATTGGATGTGCTGGTTATTGATGAAATCGGCAAAAACATAAGCGGAATGGGATTTGACCCCAATATTGTGGGAAGAAACAATTCCGGAACGCGTGATTTTTCAAAAATTCTCCGTTTGCAGAAGCTGTTTATCCGGGGCCTTTCCGAAGAATCCCATCATAACGGAGCCGGGATCGCTTCGGCGGACGTAACGACAAGGCAATGCCTTCGGAGCGTTGACTGGGGTACGACCTGGACGAATATGATCACCGCGACAACACTGAACGGAGGAAGGATCCCCCTGTATATGAACAACGACAGACAGGCGATATTGCTTGCCATCCGCACCTGCAACGGAATCGATTTTGAGGATGTAACGCTTGCGCGGATCAAGAACACGCTTTCCATGAACGAAATTGAAATTTCACAATCCTTATATAATAAAATAAAAGATAGAAAGGACATTCATTTGATCCGGGGACCTCATGAAATGCGCTTTGACGAGCATGACAATTTAATATAACGCGGGCTATGCCCCCGTGATCCAAACTTGCGCTCCGCCTTTTTTTATTGTATGCTATCCTTAAAACAGCAAAGAATATTCAGATCGCCGCATTTTTTATGATCTGTAAGATACAAGGTGGTGCGCCGTATGTCCCAGACAACCAAACGGGCTTTGGAAGCTTCCCTGAAAAACCTGCTGCTCCAAAAGCCGCTGGATAAGATAACGATCAACGATATTGCGGAGGACTGCGGCATCAGCCGCATGACCTTCTATTACCATTTCAGGGATATTTTTGATCTTGTGGAATGGTCGTGCGTAGAGGACGCGACCAAGGCTCTGGAGGGGAAAAAGACATACGATACCTGGCAGCAGGGGTTTTTGCAGATCTTTGAAGCGGTGCTTGCCAACAAGCCGTTCATCATGAATGTCTATCATTCCGTCAGCCGGGAGCAGGTGGAAATCTATCTGTACAGGCTGACCTACGACCTCCTGATCGGCGTCGTCGAAGAAAAGGCAGAGGGCATGGCCGTCCGTGACGAGGATAAAAAGTTCATTGCGGATTTCTACAAATACGGATTCGTAGGGCTGATGCTGGACTGGATCAAGAACGGCATGAAAGAGGAGCCTCAGACGATCATCGACCGGCTCAGCTCGCTGGTCCACGGCAATATCACCTCTGCTTTGGACAACTACCGCACGGATATTCCTTTATCAAAACGCCCGGAATGATCAAACTTTTTACAATTTTCGCGCTGTGATGAAATTTTCATCACAGCGCGTTTTCTGTTTATGGAAGCCCTCCGCCGGAATGGATACAATAGTTTCAGAAACCAAAACAAACGGAGGTAACTTTTATGTATTATTCCAGCGGGAATTATGAAGCGTTCGCGCGCCCGGTTAAGCCGGAAGGCGTCGATCACAAGTCCGCGTACCTTGTAGGCTCCGGCCTCGCCGCGCTGGCAGCCGCCTGTTTCCTTGTCCGCGACGGGCAGATGAAAGGCAGCCGTGTCCACATTCTGGAAAAGGACCCGATCCCGGGCGGCGCCTGCGACGGATATCTCTATGAGAAGCTGGGGTATGTCATGCGCGGCGGCAGGGAAATGGATAACCATTTCGAGTGCATGTGGGACCTGTTCCGCTCCATTCCGTCCATCGAGACGGAAGGAATCAGTGTGCTCGACGAGTACTACTGGCTGAACAAGAAGGACCCGAACTATTCGCTGATGCGCGCAACGGTCAACCGCGGCGAGGACGCGCACACCGACAAAAAATTCGGGCTTTCGGATCAGGGCGCGGAGGAGATCATGAAGCTGTTCTTCACTCCCGACGAAGAGCTTTACAATAAGCGCATCGACGAGTATTTCAGCAGCGAGGTCCTGAACTCCAATTTCTGGATGTACTGGCGCACGATGTTCGCCTTTGAAAACTGGCATTCCGCTCTGGAGATGAAGCTGTATATCAAGCGCTTTATCCATCACGTGGGCGGCCTTCCCGATTTCACGGCGCTGCGTTTTACCAAATACAATCAGTACGAATCCATGATCCTGCCCATGATCAAATATCTGGAATCCAACGGGGTGCAGTTCCACTACGGCACCAGAGTCGTCAATGTGGAGTTCGATATTCGGAAGGACAGAAAAACGGCGAAGCGCGTGATCGTCCTTCACGACGGCAAGACGGAGAATATCGATCTGACCGAGGATGATCTGATCTTTATCACCAACGGCGGCTGCGTGGAGAATTCCTCCCTCGGCGGCCAGAACGCGCCCGCCCCGTTCAACACGGAGATCAAAGCGGGCGGCGGCTGGGATATGTGGCGGAAGATCGCCGCACAGGATCCGGCCTTCGGCCATCCGGACAAATTCTGCCATAATCCGGAACAGAGCAACTGGATGAGCGCCACCGTCACCACCCTGGACGGAAACATTCCGCCGTATATCCAGAAAATCTGCAGGCGCGACCCGTTTTCCGGGAAGGTGGTCACCGGCGGGATCGTCACGGCAAAGGATTCCAACTGGCTTTTAAGCTGGACGTTCAACCGCCAGCCGCAGTTCCGCTCCCAGCCGAAGGGGCAGCTTGTGGGCTGGATTTACGGCCTGTTCAGCGACAAGCCCGGCAATTACGTCAAAAAAAGCATGCGGGAATGCACCGGTAAGGAAATCTGCATGGAGTGGCTGTATCATATGGGAGTACCGGAGGCTGAAATTCCCGTGCTTGCCGAAAAGAGCGCCAACACGATTCCCTGCATGATGCCGTACATCACCGCGTTCTTCATGCCCAGGGCAAAAGGGGACCGCCCGCTGGTCGTCCCGAAGGGCGCCGTCAATTTCGCTTTTCTCGGCCAGTTCGCCGAGACCGCGCGCGACACCATTTTCACCACCGAATATTCCATCCGCACCGGCATGGAAGCGGTGTATACCCTGTTGGATATCGACCGCGGCGTGCCGGAGGTCTGGGGCAGCGTGTATGACGTGCGGGACCTGCTGAATTCCACCGTATCCCTGCGCGACGGCAAGAAAATGACCGATATGGAGCTTGGGTTCAAAGAGAGGCTTGCCATGAAGCTGCTTCTGAAAAAAACCGAGGGCACCGACATTGAAAAGCTTCTGAAAGAGCATCACGTGGTTTAAAGGATGATTACAATCACGCCCCTGCGGTCCGACGGCCGCAGGGGCGTGACGTATCCAAAGCCGCCGGTTATTCATCCAGGCTTTCAAACCGTGCGATATAGTGAAATTTCAGCAGAGACGTCATACTCGGGTTGACGACCTCGATTTGATCGAGCTGACGGAATGCAATGCCTGCTTCCAGACGGATTTCTCTTTCCTCTCCCTTTTTCAGGTCATAATGCTCCGGCTGGCCGTTTTGCAGCGGTGCGGACCATGTGCCGCCGTCCGGGTCGTAGGCGCTGTGGTTCAGGCGCAGCTTTCCCTCCAGCACGGTGATGCTGTACACGCATTTTCCCGCCTGCACCGGAAGCAGGCAGGAACTGGACCGGAAGCTCATCTGGCCGCTCAGCGTAACGATATCGTCCATATGCCGGCATTTCAGCACGTTCCCGGCCGATTTTTCACTGGGCATATTTTCCGGCACGATCATAACGATGCATTTCGCGTATTTTACGACATAGGCTGCAACCGAGCCGATTTTCTGGGACAGGCCGGTCTTTGTGGATTTGGTCATCACGATAATATCGATTTCATCCTGCTCTGCACATTCGAGGATCTGATCGCCGGCCCGCCCGAAAACGACCTGCTTACGCACGGGATAGCCCGGCAGCTGTCCGGCCACCGCGTCCAAGGTGGATTTCAGCTGCGCTTTGGATTTTTGCAGTTCCTCTTCCGAATACATCGTTTCCGTATCTTCCCGGACCATAAGCAGTACGATGCTCACATCCTCCGGCGTATAGAGCGATTTGATCAGACCGACCGCCTGCAGGCTCCGCGCTGTTCCGTCGATCGGAAGTAAAACCCTTCTCATAACAACACCTCCGTAAACTCAATGATTTCCGGGAAAACGGCGTCCCCCGGCTCGTTTTAAAAAAGCTTCCCCGTTGTGTAACCCATCGAAAAACAAAGAAGTCCGGCTGCCAGCGACAATACGATAAACAGGAGGGACTCCCTGACGGCGTCGTGCTGCATGAGCTGCACGCTTTCAACGGTAAAGGTGGAAAAGGTGGTAAAGGCGCCGCAAAAGCCGTCGCCCAGAAGCAGGTAGGAATTTCCGCTGATGCCCAGCCCGCAAAAAACTCCCAGGAGGAATGCGCCCGACAGGTTGATAAAAAAGGTACCGAAGGGAAAGGTATGATTTTTTCTTTTTGAAAAGGCGGCTCCGATCTGATAGCGGGCGATTGCGCCGCAGACGCCGCCGACGCTCAGTAGGACGAAATCCATCAGGCGGCGCGCCTCCGTTCCATCCGCTTTGCGGTTCTGATCCCGAGCCACGCGGCGGCAAGGCCCGGCAGGACGGAAGCAAAAACGTAAACCGCCGAAAGAAGGACATCCCCGGAAAGGCCCAGCAAAACAGCTTCTTTGCAAAGGGTTGAAAACGTGGTATATCCTCCCAGCAGGCCCGTGGTGATACCCAGGCGCACTTCGGCGCTCACCGGGAATTTTTTTGCGAACAGGATGGTCAGAAAGCCTAATAAAAAGCTCCCGCTCACGTTAATCAGGATCGTGAGAATGGGACGGTAAAGTTCGTCAAAGGGCAGAGGAAGCTGATGGACCGCGTACCTCAGGATGGTTCCGGCCGCCCCTCCGACCGCGACAGCGATATTTTTTTTCATAGATACCCCCCAATTTGGCATTTCCATTGCTGCGACCAGGCCTTATTTGCATTCCTGTTTTTACAAACAGGGCCTGAACTGTAAATTTTTCTGTTTTGCGGAAGAGGAAAATAAAAAGCTGACCACTTTCTATGATTCCCATAGAAGTCATCAGCTGAAAAGCAATTTTAGCAGCGCTAAGGGAGAACTTCATTCCCGTTTCTGCATTATAGCAAATTATGACGGATTTTTCAACCTTTTCTCCGTTTGCGTACGGCTTATAAGGAAAAATGCAGGCAGGCGCCATCCACTGAACGGAATTTTATTGCCCATTGATTTTTATAAAAGCATGTTCTATAATAGCCTTGGGAATGAAGTACTCCCACGGTAATACCGAAATGCGTGAAAGCTGATGACTTCTGTTTGGAAGCCACCGGCTTTTTTGTCGTTATCAGACTGTGGCGCCCGGAAAAGGCCGCGGCAGCGCGGTGGCTTCCGCATCATAAAAAACAAAAGAAGGTGCGGTATGGAAGGAATCAATCCTGCCTCCGGTCCGAAGGCCGTCCGGCAGGACAGGAAAACAGACGCCGTCGTCCTCGTCGGTGTCGGAAAGCTGGGAAAGGCGCTGATGAGCTACGCGGGCTATTCCGCATACGACCTTGATATTCTTGCCGGGTTTGACATTGACCCGAAAATCATCAAAAAAGGCGCGTACGGAAAGCCGGTGTACCCTGTTGGCAGACTGAATGAAATCTGCCGCCGGCTGGACGCGAAAATCGGAGTGATCACGACGCCCGGAAGCTGTGCGCAGCCGGTATGCGACGCGCTGGTAAAAGCCGGAATCGTCGCGGTCTGGAATTATTCCTCGGTACGGCTGAAGGCACCGCCGCATGTAATGGTGCATCACGAGGATATGACCGGTTCGCTCCGACGTCTTGCCGAGTATGCGTCAAAGCACTAAAAACAGGAAGAGGTGTGCAATGTGTTTTACAGTATCTTGTTTCCGGCTGAGGAGCAGTGGAAAAACCCGAGGAAGGAAGCTGCGCCGGACTGCTTCAGGGACCTTTATCTTGACCAGATCTTCCGGCCGATCCTGAACAGCAGAAAAGAATACGGACTCGAAAGCTTCTTCTACACTTCGCTTCGCGACAGCGATACCCTTATTTACCGGCAGAAAGTCATGCGGGAGCTGGAAGACGACGGGCTGCGCGGATTCTTTTCCGATTTTTCACAATCCATCTATCGCCTCAGCCAATCCATGGAAGCCATCAAAAAATCGCTCACGTCCGAAAACAGCTATGAAAATCATTATCTGACCAAGGGACGTCTGCTCGACTGTGCGGACAGCTACTGTACGGAGCTTGCCGGGCTGGCGGATGGGCTGCGGGACCGGACGCTTTGCTCGGACGGACTGCGCGGCTTTATGCGGTATCTGGCCGCCTATACCGGGACGGAGGCGTTCACGGAGCTTCGGGGACAGATCGGCCGGCTGCGCGAACAGCTTTCTTCCGTGGAATACTGCATGCTGATCAAAAACGGGGTCCTCCGTGTCCGGAAATATGAGGGGCAGGAAGATCACAGTAAGGAAATTCTCAGGCTGTTCGACAAATTCCGCCAGGGGGACGGGACGGATTACCGCCGCAAGCTTTCCGAAGAACCGTACGCGCAGCATGTGGAGGCGGCCGTGCTGAATATGGTCGCCTCCTGGTACAGGGACATTTTTGAGAATCTGGACCATTTCTGTTTAAAATATCTTGATTTTATCGACCCGACCGTCTCGCGGTTTTCCCGTGAAATTCAGTTCTACTTCTCCTGGCTGGAATATATCCGGCCGCATCGCGGGAAGGGGCTCCCGTTCTGTTACCCGAAATTGTGCGAAAACGCGGAACACCTTTACGACAGGGACGGCTTTGATCTGGCTTTGGCTTCTTCCATGGGAGATGCCGGGCAGCCGGTGACGAATGATTTTGTGCTGAATACACCGGAGCGGATCATCGTCGTGACCGGGCCCAATCAGGGCGGAAAGACGACCTTTGCCCGTGCCTTCGGGCAGATCCATTATCTCTCCTGCCTGGGGCTGTGCGTGCCGGGAAGGGAAGCGGCGATCCTCCTTTTTGACAGTATCCTCACCCATTTTGGACGGGAGGAGGATTTGTCCACCCGGAACGGAAAGCTGCAGGACGATCTCGAACGTCTTCACGGGCTTCTCGGGCGCGCTACCTCCCGGAGCATCATCGTCATCAACGAGATTTTTTCCTCCACCACTTTGACGGACGCGCTGCTGCTGGGGGGCCGCATGATGGACGCCCTTGCGAAGCTGGGCGCTCCCGCCGTGTGCGTCACCTTTATCGACGAGCTGGCCGCACACGGGGAGGAAACGGTTAGCATGATGAGCTCGGTCCGGGAGGACGACCCGGCGGTAAGAACTTTTCGGATTACCCGCAGGCCGCCCGACGGCCTTGCCTATGCGATGCACATCGCGGGAAAATACGGGCTGACCTATGAGCAGCTCTGCGAAAGGCTGCGCGGCGGACTCTGCGGCAGTCATAAGGGAGGCTGAAATTTTGAAAGTACACTTGATGGATCAGGATACGGATTTCAATCCGCAGGAGAAACCCTGTTTTGGGAAGGACACGCTGATCGCCGATCTTGAGTTTTCCCGCATCCTTTCGGCGATGGCGCGGGACGACACCATGATTCGGGAGGCGTGCGGCTCGGCCCTGTTTTGTCCTTTGCGGACCGACCGGGAAATCCGCTATCGTCAGGAGGTCCTGAAGGACTGCATCAACAACCCCGAAACAGTGAGAAAGCTTTATGATATTACGGTTGAGACAATGGAGCGGAAACACAAATCCTGGTCGTGGCTGTCCACACGGCAGAATTTATCCGGCAATTTTTCCAGCGCGGTCGATTTATTGAAAATATACACGGAAATGCTGATGAAAATGCGCAATGCCACCGATGCGGATATGCGGAATTTCCATTCCGAAGGCTTTAAAAATTTTATCTCCATGCTGTGGCGGGAGCTCGGCGACGATTATTTTTTACAGATTCATTCGCTTCTGAATGAGCTGAAGGATGAAAAGGGGATGCTGATCAGCGCCGGACTCGGCAATTACAATCAGGGAATCGATTATGTGATGCGGCGCAAAGAGAAAACGCATTTCTGGCGCCACTGGCATTTTGCCCCGTCCTTTACGCTGGCGCCCCGTGACGACTCGGGGGCTTCCGATTTCGGCAACCGCCGCGCCCGTGCGATGAATGAAAGCATCAATGTGCTGGCGCAGTCGGCGGAGCACGTGGAAAGCTTTTTCGTTATCCTTCAAAAGGAGCTTGCCTTTTACGTCGGCTGCCTGAATTTATACGACAGGCTCCGGACCGCCGGCATGCCGGTCTGTATTCCCGAGCTGCTCCCGCTGGAAGCGGAGAGCCGGAAATACGATGAGCTGTACGACGTCAGCCTCGCCCTGTTAAAGGATTCGGGAGTAACGGGAAACGAACTGAATGCGGAAAATCAGCGGCTTTATATCATTACGGGAGCCAATCAGGGAGGAAAATCCACCTTTCTCAGAAGCGTCGGGCAGGCACAGCTTATGATGCAGTGCGGGATGTTCGTCGGCGCGCAAAATTACCGGGCGCCGATACGGAACGGCGTATTTACGCACTTCAAAAAAGAGGAAGATACCACGATGACAAGCGGGAAGCTGGATGAGGAGCTTGCCCGCATGAGTGAGATTGCCGACCGCCTGACTCCCGGGGCTCTGGTTCTGTTCAATGAATCGTTCGCCGCCACCAATGAGCGGGAGGGCTCCGAAATCTGCCGCCAGATTACAAAGGCGCTCACGGACAACGGGATAGAAATCTTTTTCGTGACGCATCTTTATACCTTCGCGTCCGCCTTTTTCAGCCCGCGGTACCCGAAGGTTCAGTTCCTTAGCGCGCAAAGGCTTGAAAACGGAGAACGTACGTTTAAAATCGTGCCGGGGGAACCTCTTCAGACGGCTTACGGAGAAGACCTGTACCGGAAAATATTCGGACCGGAGGCGTAACGCCCCGCCGTCCGTCAGAAAAAGCTGACCTGCTCGAATTCGGGCGCTTTTTTCCGCTCAAAAGCGGTCCCCTCCGAAAGAAGGTCCGCGGGCAGGCCGGAAAGGAAGGGCGAGCGCGGGGAGGAAGTCAGAAGGACCAGCTCGTCCTGCGCCCGTGTCATGCCGACGTAAAAGAGCCGGCGTTCCTCGTCTGGGTCACCGTCGCCCCGCCGGTTTTTCAGCGGGATCGTTCCGTCCTTTACGCCGCTGACAAACACAACGGGGAATTCGAGCCCCTTGGACGCGTGCAGGGTCATGAGCGAAACCGCGTCCGGCGAATAGCTTCTCCCGCCGCTGCGCACGATGTCGCCTTCCCGCCCGAGCAGAAGATTCTGCAGGAGGGAGGGCATTTTTTCGTGCAGAACGGCCATGTTGAGAAACAGCTCCATGCTCCGTACCTCCTGAAGCCCGTTATCGCCGATCCAGGTTTCTATCAGCTTCTGCGGTTTCCCGCTGCGGACGAGAGGTCCGTATTTGCGGAGCAGTTCGGAGAATGTTAGCGGATTTCCCGGGGAAGAGGGGAGTGTTTCCAAAAGCGCCGAAAGGGACGCGGCGCTTTTATCCGTTCCGGCGTAGTCCTCCAGCACCCGCTGCGTCCGGCCGCCGGGGCAGACGCCCCATTCCTTCAGGCACAGCCGAAGGGAGATCAGGTCCGCGGGGTCGAGCAGAAAGCGGAAAAAGGCGACCGCTTTGCGTACCTCGCGGTCGGAAAGGAATTCATCCCGTCCGGCGACCAGATACGGGATGCCCTCTTTCCGAAGGCATTGTTCTAAAAGCTCCGCTTGACGGTTGGTCCGGTACAGCACGGCGATATCGGAAAAGCTCCTCGTCTGCTCCGGAAAAGGCTTTTTCCCTTTTGGGCGGGACGAAGCATGCGCGTCGAGCATATCGATGCCGCCGACCATGCGGTTGATCTCTTTGGCAATGAAAATCGCTTCCGGCAGCTCGCCGTCCGCCTCCAGAAGACGCACGCGGGCGCCGCTGCTCCTTTGCGCCTCAAGAGGCGGTTCCGCGGTGCTTCTTTCCGGCAGAACGGACCGGGAGCATCCAATGATTTCGGGGGTGGAGCGGTAATTCTGCGTGAGCCGTACCCGGAGCGCCCCGGAAAAATTCCCAAAGAACCGGTCGAAGCAGCGGGAATCCGAGCCCCGGAATCCGTAAATGGACTGATCCGGGTCCCCGATTACGAAAATTCCCGCACTGTTTTTCCCCCACTCCTGTATCAGGCGGTACTGGACGGGATTGATATCCTGAAATTCATCCACCAGAAGATAGGAAAAAGCGTTCCTGAGTTTTTTCTCCTCCCTGCTTCCCAGTTCTCCGTTTTGGAACAGGTTCAGCGTGTTCAGGAGGATGTCGTCATAGTCCAGCACGCCGTACCGCGCAAGCTGTTCACAGTACCGGTCATAGACCCCCTCCGGGACTTCCTCAGCTTCTTCCGGCAGCCGCGCGCCGCTTTTGATCAGGGAAATCTCCCTGAAAACATCCCGCGGGGACGCTTTGAGCCCGAGGTCCTTCAAAAGGTCCGCGAGAATGGAGAGCGCGTCCTGCTCGCCAATGACGGTGGGCGCTGCCGCCCCCTTTCTTCCGGAGAGAATCTGCAGGCAGATGGAGTGGAACGTCCCGATGTGCATGCTTTTCACGGTCCGCCTGTCCCCGAAATACGCGGCAAGGCGGGACCGCATTTCCTCCGCAGCCCGGTTTGTGAACGTGACGGCGGTAATCTGCGCGGGGGATACGCCGCATTCCCGGACGAGGCGGACGATCCGGCTCACGAGCGTCCGTGTTTTGCCGGTGCCGGGTCCGGCGATCACCGCGACGGTGGAGTCGGAGGCGGAGACGGCCTCCCGCTGCTCCCGGTTCAATCCGCTGAAAGCGTCCGGAGCGGCGGCCGGAACCGCGCCCGCCTCTTTTTTCCGCGGCGGCGCGTTCTCTGCTTCCGATCCCGCCGGGGGGCTGTCCGTCCGGCCTTTTCGCTTTCCTGTATTCTCCGCAGCGGACGGATCGCCCCGCTTTTCCCTGAAAAGACTGGTCTGGCCGGAAAGCAGGCCGATCTCCTGCCGATCCAGGATTTTGATCTTCCCGTATTCCCCGTCGAATCCGGGCAGAACGGTTACCTTCCCGCCGCGGAGCCGGCGGATGCCCTCGGCGACCAGCGGGCCTGCCGCAAGCTCAATGTCGCCCAGCGGCGCCTCGCGCAGGATAAAAAGCTCCGGGCCAAGGCTGCGGATCAGGCCGCCGTACCTTTCCCCGACCTTCTTGCTTGCGGCCGTGAAGCCGGTCGACGCCGCAATCACCTCCCGCAGAGGGATCAGGCTTTCAAAACGCTTGGCCGAAGGGGGGATATAGCCCTCCTCCCTGTCCGCAAGCGATTCCACCCGATGCAGCACCCCCACCGTGATCCTGCCGCCGCACACAGGGCAGACGCCCGAAGCAGCCAGGGTATCCGCCGGTTTCAGACACACCCCGCAGTTCCGGTGTCCGTCGTAGTGGTACTTTCCTTCCTCGGGGAAAAACTCGATCGTGCCGGAAAACTCCTTTGTGTCACGGTTCCGGAGCGCCCGCGAGATATCCGGGTAGGAAAGGCCGGTGTCGAAAAGGTTTGCCTCCCGCGCAAGGTTCCCCGGCGAATGGGCGTCCGAATTGGAAACCAGCGTGAAGCGGTCCAGTGCGGAGACGCGCCAGTTCATGGGCGGGTCGGAGGAAAGCCCGGTTTCGAGCGCGTGGATGTGTCCCGTCAGGTCCCCGAAGCATTCCTCGATCTCATCGAAACCGGAATAGGCGCCGAACAGGGAAAAATGCGGAGTCCAGATGTGGGCGGGAATAAAGATGGCGTCGGGGCACACGTCCAGCGTGATTTCCAGAAGATCCCTGCTGTCGAGGCCGAGAATCGGCCTGCCGTCGGAGTGCAGATTGCCGATGGCCTCAAGCCTGTGGGAAAGGGCTTCGGCGCTTTCCAGATTGGGAAGAAGAATGACATTATGTACCTTCCGGACCTTTCCGTTCTTTTTATAAATGGAGCTGATTTCGCCGGAGATCATGAAACGGGGCTTCCCGCCGCTTCCCCCAATATCGTCCTCCCGGCGAAAGCTGTCTTTTAGGGTATAAAGGCCCTCTTCGGCCGGGATGAGCTTTTCCCGGAGCTCCTCCCGCCAGGCCGGATGGGTGAAGTCCCCCGTTCCGAGCAGGTCGAGACCCTTGCGCCGCGCCCACAGCTCCAGCATTTCGGGAACGCAGTCCCTGCTGGTGGCCCGGGAATATTTTGAATGGATATGAAAATCGGCAATAAACATCGTTAACACCTGCGTTTTATCTTGAATTTACCCCTATTATAGCATAAAAGCGTGAAAAACCACACGCGGACTTTGTGTTGGGAAAATCAGGAAAAGGGATCCGTTTGACAAGCATTTTCCGATGCTTTATAATTGTTTCAATAATTTTTTTTGTTGTTACAAAAGGATAGGAGGAAGCATGAAGCAGCGGAGAGAACAGATCGTGGAGCTTGTCAACAGCGAGGGCGCCGTCAGCTTTGCGAAATTGAAGGTTGCGTTTCCGGAGGTTTCGGAAATGACCCTGCGCAACGATCTGAAGTTTCTGGATCAGGCCCGCCAGATCGTCCGCGTGCACGGCGGAGCGAAATCGGTGGAGGTCGTGATCGGAACAGACGATCTGTTTTATAAGCGCAGTACGCGGAATATGGAAAAGAAGCGTCAAATTACCGAAAAAGCGGTAAAGCTCCTGCGCCCGGGAACGTCCGTCTTCCTCGATTCCGGAACGACGGCTACGGAGCTGGCCCGTGTTTTCCCCGATGAATCCTACCTGATTTTTACCGGAGGGATCAGCTGCGCGCTGGAGCTGGCGCGTCTGACACAGTCGCAGATCCACGTTCTCGGCGGGCAGATGAACCGTTTCAGCCTGAGCGTGAACGGGATCGGCTGCGTGAAAGCGGTTGAAAATGTCAATTTCAGCATCGCGTTTCTGGGCGTGACCGGTTACAGTCAGGAAACGGGCTTCAACTGCGGCGTGGAGGACGAGAACGAACTGAAAAAGGCGGTTGTCCGCAAGTCCGAAAGGGTAGTCGCTTTAATGGATTCCGGGAAAGTAGGCATTGCCAACACCTTTACTTTTGCAACGCTCAAGGACATCGATATTGTGGTTTCCGACGATGGTCTGGACCCCGAAACGAAGAATTTTTTTCAATCCCACGGAATAGAAGTTCTCTGAAGAATCGTTCTTAAAACAATCGTTATTCCAGAAAAATGCTTTTGTATTATTAAAACAAAAGCATTTTTTTATTTTTCTGAACAAATTTGTGGATTTAGTAAAAAAATTCTGTTAAAACTTAGAAAATTTGCCACTTGAATCACAAAATGATTGTTGATATTATAATAAAGTGTTTTGAAACAATAATTTTTCGACAATATTCTATAAAATTCTTGGAGATTCAATATGATAACAACAGTGACACTTAATCCCGCAATAGACAAGACGATAGAAATTCCGAATTTTACCCCGAACATGGTCAACCGGATTGCAGCCATGCGCCTTGATCCCGGCGGAAAGGGAATCAACGTCAGCAAGGTGATTGCTTCGATGGGTGGAACCAGCCGTGCAGTGACGGTGCTGGGGGGAGCTACGGGTTCTAAAATTGCAGACGCTTTGAAAGAGGTAAACCTGCAGCCCGATTTTATTTTCACCAATCAGGAAACGCGGACCAATACAAAAATAATTGACCCGGTCCGCCATACCAATACGGACATCAACGAACTTGGCGAAGCCATGGAGGAAAGCGTTCAGCGGGCTGTTCTCGCAAAGCTGAAGGACGGGCTGAAAAAAGACGACATCCTTGTGCTGGCGGGCAGCGTGCCCGCAGGCGCGCCCCGTACTTTGTACCGTGACTGGATTTTTGAGTGCGCAGCCATGGGGGCGAAAATGTTTCTGGACGCCGACGGCGATCTGCTGAAATTTGGAGTAGAGGCGGCGCCTTATCTGATTAAGCCCAACAGGGAGGAACTCTCGAAGCTGCTCAAAAATCCTTTGAATACGCTGGAAGAAACCGTAACGGCCGCTAAAACGCTGGTTCGCAGCGGAATCCGAAAGGTTGCGGTTTCTTTGGGCGGAGACGGTGCACTGCTGGTTACCGAGCAGGAAGTTTTCTATGCTGAGGGGCTGCATGTGCCGGTGGGGAGCACGGTGGGAGCCGGGGACTCCATGGTGGCCGCTTTCGCCTACGGCGAGGAAACCGGGATGAGTACTTTGGAAATCTTCCGCTTGGCAATGGCGGCAGGGGCCGCAAGCGTTATGTGCGCCGGCACACAGTCCGCAACCCGTTCCTCAATTGAAAAGCTGCTGCCGTTGGTAAAAGTTCAATCTTTAAACTGATTGGTTATTGAATAGGAGGTTAAACATGAAAACGAAAGCATTACGCCTGTACGGCGCATCCGACCTGCGCTTGGAAAAATTTGAGCTGCCTGAGATTAAGGAGGATGAAATTCTTGTTAAGGTGGTATCCGACAGTATCTGCATGTCCACCTACAAATGTGCTATTCTGGGTGAAAAACATAAGCGCGTTCCGGCCAATGTCGCCCAGCACCCCACGATTATGGGCCATGAGTTTGCCGGCGATATTATAAAGGTAGGAAAAATGCATCAGGACAAATTCCGCCCCGGCATGAAATTTACCCTGCAGCCCGCGCTGAATTACAAGGGGACCATGTGGTCGCCCGGCTACTCCTATGAATTTTTCGGAGGGGATGCAACCTATTGCATCATTCCCCATGAGGTAATGGAACTGGGCTGCCTTCTGGAATATAGGGGAAAAGCTTATTATGAAGCCTCTTTGGCGGAACCGATGTCCTGCTCTATCGGGGCATTCCATGCCTGTTACCATACGAAAATGGGTGTTTACCACCATGAAATGGGAATTAAGGAAGGCGGCAGTCTTGCACTTCTGGCAGGAGCGGGACCTATGGGCTTAGGCGCGCTGACTTATGCGCTGCACAGTGACCGCCGCCCTTCGACTGTCACGGTGACCGATATCAATGAAGATCGTTTAACCCGCGCCAGAGCCCTGTTTTCTGCGGGGGAAGCAAAGAGGGATGGGATAGAGTTGCATTTTGTCAATACCTCTGATATGGAAAATCCGGCGGTGGAGCTGAAAAAACTGGCGGGCGGCGGCTATGACGACGTTTTCGCATACGCTCCGGTACCGAGCGTAGTAGAATTGGCTTCCGCCGTACTGGGACGTGACGGCTGTCTGAACTTCTTTGCGGGTCCTACTGACTCCAATTTCAGCGCGAAGATGAATTTCTATGACGTCCATTACAATTCCACCCATGTGATGGGGACCACTGGCGGAAATACTGCGGATATGCTGGAGTCCCTGGAACTGACGGCGGCCGGAAGGATCAACCCGGCGGTTATGGTTACCCATATTGGCGGACTGGACAGCGCCGGGGAAACAACCCTGAATCTTCCGAAAATTCCCGGAGGCAAAAAGGTCATTTATACCCATATTGAAATGCCGCTGACGGCTATCAGCGATTTCCGCGAAAAGGGAAAAGAGGATGAGCGATTTGCGGTCCTTGCGGATATTGTGGAAGCGAACAACGGTCTTTGGTGCGGCAAAGCGGAGGAGTATCTGCTGAGAAAATGGGAGCAGGTCGATTAATCATCATGCGCGAAACGGATCAGTGTGTGCAGATTTTTCAGAATGGAGAAGGTAGCTATGAGTGTGGGAATCAAGATTGAAGATGCGGTCAAAAAGTACGGACAGAATACGGTTATTCCCGATTTGTCGCTGGACATCCGCAACGGGGAGCTGTTTACCCTTCTGGGACCGTCCGGCTGCGGAAAAACGACGTTGCTCCGAATGATTGCGGGCTTTAACAGCATTGAGGGCGGCCGGTTCTACTTTAACGACAAACAGATCAATGACATGGACCCCAGCAAGCGAAATATCGGAATGGTTTTTCAAAACTACGCAATTTTCCCCAACATGTCTGTCCGGAAAAATGTAGAATTCGGATTGAAAAGCAAAAAAGTACCGCTGGAGACGATTCGGACGGAAACAGACAAATTTTTAAAGCTGGTGCATGTGGATCAGTATGCCGATCGGATGCCGGACAGGCTTTCCGGCGGGCAGCAACAGCGCGTGGCGCTGGCCAGAGCGCTGGTCATCCGTCCGGATGTTTTGCTGATGGACGAGCCTTTATCCAACTTGGATGCGAAGCTTCGCGTGGAAATGCGTACGGTCATTAAGCATATTCAGCGGGATGTGGGAATCACTACGGTCTATGTCACCCACGATCAGGAAGAAGCCATGGCAATTTCCGACCGGATCGCCGTTATGAAGGACGGCGTCATCCATCACTGTGGAGAGCCTAAAGATATTTATCAGCGTCCGGCGGACCTGTTCGTTGCAACCTTCATCGGCAAGTCTAACCTGCTCAAGGCAAAGCTTCTGACGAAAAACGGATGTTACTATCTGGAATTTCTGAACGGATACAGGGTCCCTTTCGATAAAGTACGCAGGGATGCCGCGGACAATCAGGATGTGGTGGTATCCGCCCGTCCGGAGGAACTGCTTGTACACCCCGCGGGAGAAAACACGCCCAAAGACGGCATTCGCGCGGTTATTTCGGATAGTGTTTTTTTGGGGCTGAACACGCATTACTTCGTTAAACTGGAAACGGGAGAGGAAGCAGAAGTCATTCAGGAATCCCGTATTGATTCACTTCTGCCCCCCGGCAGTGAAATCCTTTTAACCCTGAATGTGGAGAAAGCCAACGCGTTTGATGCACAGAGCACAACGAGCATCATGGAGGGGGTCAACAACAGCACGAACGCTCCGGATGAAGCTTTAAGTGGGGAGGAAAGCTGATTATGGACACAACGAAAAAAAAGCCGGGTTTTTGGACCTTCGTTTCCATCGGCATCATGGCGCTGATCCTGCTGTTCCTGGTCTACCCGATTTTCGGGCTGATGAAGGAAGCCTTCTTTACGAAAAGTACCGGATTTACACTGGATGCCTTCCAGAAATTTTTCAGTAAAAACTATTACTACCAGACCATCGGAAACAGCTTTGAGGTCTCTATAACAGTCACCGTGATCAGTCTATTGCTGGGAATCCCCTTTTCCTATTTCTATACTTTTTTCCAGCTAAAGGGGAAAAAAGTGCTGTTTGTACTGTGCCTGCTGTGCACGCTGTCCGCGCCCTTCATCGGCGCATATTCCTGGATCCTTCTGATGGGCAATTCCGGACTGGTTACAAATTTTTTGAAAACATTCGGCATTACGGGAATCAGTATCTATGGTTTCGGCGGAATCGTACTGGTTCAGACGCTCAAGCTGTTCCCTTTGGTGGTTATTTACATGAACGGCGCGTTCCGGGATATTGACAACTCTTTGATGGAAGTGGCGGAAAGCATGGGATGCAAAGGGGTCAAGCGCTTTTTCAAGGTGCTGATGACCCTGACGATGCCTACAATCCTGGCCGCGGCGCTACTCGTGTTTATGAGGGCCTTTGCGGATTTCGGTACACCGGCTTTAATCGGACAGGGCTTTCAGACTTTCCCCGTACTGATTTACAACGAGTACTTAAGTGAAAACGGCGCCGACTTCCATTTTGCGGCGGCAATTAGCTTTATCGCGATTATTGTAACGGGAATCATCTTCCTGATTCAGAAATTCGCCACCAATAAATTCAGCTTCACCATGAACGCACTCCACCCGATTGAGCCAAAAGAGGCGAAAGGAATAGGCAAATTCCTGATGCACGCGTATTGCTATCTGCTGGTTGCGATTGCTCTGATTCCTCAGGTATACATTATCAATATGTCCTTCCGCAATTATAACAACAGTATTCTGCGTCCCGGCTATTCTTTGATTAATTATCAGAAAGCCGTACAGAAGATGCTGTACCGCTCCATCGGAAATACGATTATTATCAGCGTAGTGACGCTTGCGATTATCATCGTGATTGCAATTTTAATTGCCTATCTGGTAGTAAGAAAAGGAAACTTCTTCAACAACGCCATCGATACCATTTCCATGCTGCCTTATATCATGCCCGGCGCAGTTATTGGTATTTCCCTCGTAATTGCGTTCAATCGGTCGCCGCTCGTACTGAACGGCACGCTGGCTATCATGATTATCGCCCTGGTCATCCGTCGGATGCCCTTTACCAGCCGATCTGCCACAGCGGCCATGATGAAGATACCGGAAAGCATAGAGGAAGCCGCTATCAGTCTGGGTGCTTCCAAACTGAAAACGCTGGTACGCATTACGGTTCCTATGATGTCCAGCGGCATTATCTCCGGCGCGGTGTTAAGCTGGGTCTCCATTATTACGGAAATGTCCAGCGGCGTGATCCTGTATAACAACAAAACTATCACCCTGACGGTCAGTACCTATAACGCGATTGTCCGCGGAACCTTTGGTGTAGCGGCGGTTTTTGCCGCGGTAACTACGATCTTTACTGTTATCTGCTTGTTTGTTTATTTGAGATTTACCAAGATTGAGGACGTCAAGCTATAAAGATTTGCTTTGGATAAATATTCGGGATTCGCAAAAACCCCGGTGTTTTTAAATAACAAAGGAGAGAGAGAAATGAAAAAAAGGTTATGCATGTTCCTGGCGATGGTGATGGCGGTTACCCTGGTTGCCTGCGGTGCCCCCAGTTCTGCCGGTTCCAAGGCCTCTGAAAGCGGAGCGCAAAGCGCGGCGGCTTCCTCCGCATCCGACAGGCCCTATTGGGTGAAAGGCGAAGATGAAGTAACGGGAACCATCAACGTCTATACCACCATGGAGGAGACCCAGCAGCAGACTCTGCAGGAAATGTGGGAGAAGTACTACCCGAAATGCAAGATTGAATTTCAGTCCGACTCTGTCGGGACGCTGGTTACCCGTCTAAAATCCGAGGCGAACGCCCCGGTGGCGGATGTTTTGATCGGCGGCCTGTTTGAAGCGGACGGAGACAAATACCACGATGTTCTGCAGCCCTACACGGCCGTCAACGATTCCGAACAGAAATATCATGACAAATCCGGCTATTATACCCTTTACGATGTACAACTGATGTGCCTGATTGTCAACAAAGACCTATGCAAGGATCTGGGCATAGAAGTAAAGGGCTATCAGGATCTGCTCCAGCCGCAGCTGAAGGGCAAAATTATTCTGGCGGAACCCAGTGTTTCTTCCAGCGCGTACCGTCAGCTTCAGACCATCCTGGCTACTATGGGCAAAAAGTTTGACGACGACGCGGGCTGGGATTACATTAAGCAGATGATGGCTCAGTGCAACGGGATTAGCACCACCAGTTCCTCCGAAGTATACAACGACGTTATCAACGGTGAATATGTGGTGGGCCTTTCCTATGAATCCACCGTACAGGCCATGATCAAGGATGGCGCTACCAATTGCGAATGCGTCTATATGAAGGAAGGTAACA
The DNA here is from genome assembly GCF_053840905.1 of Caproiciproducens sp. Taxonomy (NCBI): domain Bacteria; kingdom Bacillati; phylum Bacillota; class Clostridia; order Eubacteriales; family Acutalibacteraceae; genus Caproiciproducens; species Caproiciproducens sp. The sequence continues at coordinate 177,031 of NZ_JBNLXQ010000004.1, read as the reverse complement.
CAGCGATGGCCGGCGGCGCCGGAATCGTAAAGGGTGCTCCGAATAAAGCTGCAGCAGAAGCAATGATGAATCTGCTTGCCAGCAATGAATTCCAGGATGTCCGTTCCCAGGAATCCGGCGGCCGCGGCACGAATTCCCTGTGCGCGAATTCCGGCCTGCCCAAGGAAGATACTTTAGGTCTGGTCGACCTGGACTTCAGCTACCTGGCTGCCAACAAGAATGCCCTGATGGATCACTGGGCAACCCTGTGGAAGAACGCAAAATAAATTACGTTGTGCAATACGATATCATATAAAAGGGGCTGTTGCAAAACGAATTTGTGATAGCAAGTTGCACAGGATTAATAGTCTAAAGCACAAAAAATGCGCCTAGAAACGGCTTTGAAGGCCCAATCATGGCACATTTTTTGTGCTTTATTTTTTGGAGAGGTTGTTTTGCAACAGCCCCTTTTTCATGTTTTTTGATTTGACGTACGGCAGCTTCCGCTCGCCCGGTAAAAACCGGCCGGGAAAAAGAATTGTGAAGCAAAGAGCGAGCATACTAAACCCGAATGGATTTCACATAGAGAGCGGGACAGTTTAAGATACGGCGCCAGACAGCAAAATGCAGACACGGCCGTTTTCCCCGGCGCCGGCGGAGGGAGGACATATGAAAAAAAACACCGGAGGACTGCGCATCGTGATGATGCTCGGCCTGTGCGGGGCTTTCGCGGTTTTCAGCTCCACCATATCGAAATCGCCGGTTTTGCCGATTTTTGCGAAGAATCTTGGCGCGACCGGCACCCAGACCGGCTGGATCGCTTCGGCGTCCACCCTGCCCGGAATCCTGATCAGCTATCTGGCCGGGGATTTGGCCGACCGGTTCGGATATCAAAAAATCCTGATCGGTTCCCTGCTCGTTTTTGCGAGCGCGCCGTTCGTTTACTTTCTGGTAGTCAATCCGATGGGGCTGGCGGCGGTGCGTTTTTACCACGGCTTTGCGACCGCCGCGTTTGACCCGGTGGCGATGGCGGCCATCGCGGCTTTCAGCCGGAACAGCACCGGGCAGAACCTGTCCCTCTACACCTCCGCCACGCTGATCGGCCGGGCACTGGCGCCGGCCGTGGGCGGCGCGGCGTATGAGTACGGGGGAATCCCCACGGTGTACGGGATTGCGGGCGGCGCGGGCATTCTGGCTTTGGCCTTTGCGATCTGGTTCTTCCGGAAAAGCAAAAATATGCGGCGGGCGGAAGAAACGGCCAAAAGCCGGAAGGAAGAGGCCGAAAAGCTTTCCTCCCTGAAAAAGCTGCGGGGCATGCTGCGCTACCGGCCCCTGCTGCTGGTCGGAGCGCTGAACGCCTGCGCGTATTTTTCCTACGGCGCGTTTGAAATGATCTTTCCTCTTTACGCGAAACAGCTCGGAATGTCCACCGGGCAGATCGGGTTTGTGCTCGGCGCCCAGCTGATCGGAATGATTTTGCTGAAACCGGTGTTCGGCCGGGTGTCCGACCGCGTGGGCCGCCTGCCGCTGATGGTCGTCGGGCTGTTCGTCTGCTCGGGCACTTTTTTTCTGCTGACCTTTCTTAAAGCGGTCATGCTTGTGATCCCCCTCATTGTGGTCTACGGCCTGGGGTTCGCCCTGATTACCTCCGGAACAAACGCGCTGGCGGCGGACGTTGCGCAGCAGGGGCAGCTCGGCGGGTCGCTGGGTGTGATGAGCACCATGATGGACGTCGGCCAGACCTTCGGCCCGCCGGCGATCGGCGCGGTGAGCGACCTGTTCAGCTACACGGCTGGAATCGCCGCGCTGGGGGGGATCCTGCTGCTCGCAGCGGCAGGATGTGTTTTCGCGCTCATCAGGCAGCGAAAAACGCCCCGCCCGGATTAAGCTTTTCTTGACGGTCACGGCAGGTTACGGTATCATATCATAGGAATGACCGGCAGACCGGGCCGGAACGCTTAACGGGGGGAACGGGAATATCCTATGCAGCAAAACTGGAAAAAGAATACGGTTCTGTTTCTGACAAGCCAAACGGTTTCTCTGTTCGGTTCGTCGCTGGTTCAGTATGCCATCATGTGGTATATTACCCTTCAGACCAAGTCGGGCGTCATGATGATGATCTCCATCCTTTGCGGCTTTATCCCGACCTTTCTGCTTTCACCCTTTGCGGGCGTCTGGGCGGACCGCTACGACCGGAAAACCCTGATTGCCCTGTCGGACTCCATGATCGCGCTGTCGACGCTGGTCATGGCGGTGCTGTTCCTTCTGGGGTACAAGGCCATGTGGCTGCTTTTTGTCATATCGGCCGTGCGCGCGCTGGGCTCCGCGGTGCAGACGCCGTGTGTGGGCGCGTTTCTGCCGCAGCTGGTGCCGGTGGAAAAGCTTACCGCGGTCAACGGGATCAACTCGAGCATTCAGTCCGCCATCCTGCTGCTTTCCCCCATCGCCAGCGGCGCGCTGATGTCGGCGGCGCCGATCGAGACCATCTTTTTTATTGATGTGGGAACCGCCGCAATCGGTGTTTTTACGCTGCTTTTTTTCCTTCGAGTCCCTGCCCGGGCGGGCGTCGCGGCGCCGGGAAGCTCCGGCTATTTCGAAGGGCTGCGGCTGGGATTTTCCTATATCGGCACACACCCGTACCTGAAACGGTTCTTTCTGTTCTTTGCCCTCTTCACCTTTCTGGCGGCCCCGGCGGCTTTTCTGACCCCGCTGCAGGTCACGCGCAGCTTTGGAGAAGAGGTCTGGTACCTGACCGCGATCGAAATCGCCTTTTCTCTCGGGATGATGCTGGGCGGACTCCTGATGGCCTGCTGGGGCGGCCTGAGAAACCGTGTGCACACCATGGCGCTTTCCAGCTTTATGATCGGTGTCGGGGTGTTTCTGCTGGGCGTTGTCACCGATTTTTGGGTCTATCTGGCGCTGATGGGACTTGTCGGATTCGTCATGCCCATTTTCAACACGCCCTCCACCGTCCTGCTTCAGGAAAAGGTGGAGCCGGATTACCTTGGCCGCGTGTTCGGCGTGCTGACCATGATTACCAGTATGAGCATGCCTTTGGGAATGCTTTTGTTCGGCCCCCTGTCCGACTGGATTAAAATCGAATGGATGCTGGTTGCGACCGGGGTGCTGACTTTCGTGGAAGGACTGTTTCTGGTTTTCAGCAAAAAGCTTGTGGAGGCCGGGCAGAAGCCGGTCTGAACGGACAACAAGGATACCATTATAAGGGCGCATATCCTCAAACGGGATATGCGCTTTTCGCTGCCCGGAACGGGTAAAAATGACTGATTTTTAAAACGCTTAAAGCGTGCGGATGAATATTATTACCAAAAAATGACAGCGTGCATTTGACAGGATTAATGATTTTGTGATATTATAGAAATCTAAGAAGCAATCTGTAAAAAGCATGAAGTTGTTTCTTGTCGGATTATGGGCAGAAAAGGAGGGCATTTATGATTGAATACAAAAATGTCAGTAAGTCTTATGGAAAACAAAAAGTTGTGAAAGATTTGAATTTAAAGATACCCGACGGTGAGTTTGTCGTGCTGATCGGCCCTTCCGGCTGCGGAAAAACGACAACGCTGAAAATGCTGAACCGACTGATCGAGATGGACTCGGGCAGCATCAGCATCGACGGAAAGGATATTATGGAGATGAATCCCGAAAAGCTGCGCAGCCGCATCGGGTACGTCATCCAACAGATCGGGCTTTTTCCCAACATGACGGTGGAGGAGAACATCTGCGTGGTGCCGCGTCTGCTGAAATGGGACAAGGAAAAAAGCCGCCAAAGGGCGAAAGAGCTTCTGGAGCTGGTCGATATGCCGTATGAAACCTATGCTCATAAATATCCGAATGAAATGAGCGGCGGCCAGCAGCAGAGAATCGGCGTGCTTCGCGCGCTGGCGGCGGAGCCGCCCATTATCCTGATGGATGAGCCCTTCGGCGCGTTGGACCCGATTACGAGGGACTCGCTTCAGGACGAGGTCAAGTCCCTGCAGCAGCGCCTGGGAAAGACCGTCATCTTTGTTACGCACGACATGGACGAGGCGCTGAAAATGGCGGACACGGTCGTGTTTATGAGCGAGGGCCGGATTTTGCAGACGGATTCCCCCGAGGGGATTCTCCGCGCGCCCGCCAACGATACCGTACGGGAATTTATGGGCAAGCATGTACATAATTTCTCGCAGAACCAGCTGGCGTGCTCCGATCTGATGAAAACCAACGTGGCAAAGGTCACGCAGGACAAAAAGACGCTGGAATGCGTCAACATCATGAGCCGCAGGGAGATCGACTCCCTTGTTGTGGTGGACCGGGAGGAGCGTTATATCGGCGTCCTGCTGATTGAAACCGTCAACGAGCGCGGCAAGGCGGGCGACACCATCAGGGACCTGATTACCGTGGACTTCCCGACCGTTGCGCCGGACACCCCCGCGAAAACCGCTTTCGATATCATCAGCAGCCAGCGGGCGGAATACGTCGTCGTGCTGACGGAGGACAAAAAAGTGGCCGGCATCATTACAAAAACCAGCATGTCAAAGGCTTTGGCAAGCGTTGTTTGGGGGGATGGGCAATGAGTGATTTCTTCCGTCTTTACGGGGATAAACTGCTTGGCGCCATCACGACCCATCTGGCCTATGTCCTGATTTCCGTTTTTATCGGATTTGTCATCGCCCTGTTTCTGGGAATTTTGCTTTCCAGAGCCCCGAAAATATCCAAATTTGTTCTGCCGGTCCTTTCCGTGGTGCAGACGATCCCCGGCATCGTGTTTATCGGCATCCTGTTCCTGTACCTCGGGATGGTGCCCGCCACCGTGGTGGCCGCGCTCTCCATTTACGCGATCTTCCCGGTGCTGAAAAACACCTATGCCGGACTGATCGGCGTTTCGGAGCAGTACAAGGAAGCGGCGAAGGGCTGCGGGATGTCTCCGCTGCAGTCGCTGCTGTGGGTGGAGCTGCCGCTGGCTCTTCCCGCCATCATCGGCGGGCTGCGGATGTCCACCGTCTATATTGTAAGCTGGGCGGTGCTGGCCTCCATGATCGGCCTGGGCGGCCTGGGCGACTTCATCTATATCGGCGTCAGCACGAACAACAACACGCTGATTATCGCGGGCGCGATTCCGGCCGCCATCCTCGCGGTGGGGCTGGGCCTTTTGATCGACTATTTCCAGAAAAGGGCCGTGCCGAAGGGATTAAGGGGGGATGTCAAGTGAGCGCGGCGATGATTTTTGAGCATCTTTACATTGTTCTGCTTTCGGTGCTTTTCACCGTTCTTCTCGGCCTGCCGCTCGGCGTGCTGGCCTATATGAAAAAATCGGTGCGCTCCGTGGTGCTGTGGGCCGTGGATATTCTGCAGACCATCCCGGCGCTGGCGCTGCTCGGGATCATTATGGTTTTTCTGGGCGCGGGCAAGCCGACGGTCATCATCGGACTGGTGCTGTATTCTCTGCTGCCGGTCGTACACAACACCTACCTCGGCCTCAGCAATATTGAGCCCGCCATCAAAGAGGCCGCCGACGGCATGGGCATGAGCCGGACTTACCGGCTGCTCCACGTGGAAATCCCCATCGCCTTCCCGGTCATCTTCACGGGGATCCGGATCGCCACCGTCACCTCCATCGGCGTAGCCGTATTCGCTACGTTCGTGGGCGGCGGCGGGCTCGGCTCCATCATCTACCGCGGCATCCATATTCAGAACATGAAGCTGATCCTGTCCGGGACGCTGTCGCTGATGGGGATGGCCGTGCTGTTCGACGGCGTAATGGCCTATATTGAAAAACGGCTGTACCGCCACAGGACCGTAAAAAACGACACACAGTAACCGTGTATTTTCGTCGACAGTAATATGAATAATAATATAAAGAAAAGAGGGAGAAAGTATGAAAAAAGTGATTGCCGTTATGATGAGCCTGGTTTTGGCGCTTTCCGCCGCGGGCTGCGGCTCGGGTAAGAGCAGCGGGGACGAAATCGTCATTATGGACGGTCAGTTTTCCGAAATGAAGCTGATTCACCAGATGGTGAAAATGCTGGTGGAGCAGGACACCGACGCCAAGGTCGTCATTAAGGACGAGGTCTCCCCCGTCAACGGCTTCAACGAGCTGGTCAAGGGCAGCTGCGACCTGATGAACAGCTACGACGGCACCTTGCTGACCACCTATCTGAAGCTGGACACAAAGGATATCCCCGAGGGGCAGACCCTGTACGATTTTGTCAACGAAACCGCGCTGAAGGAGAAGAAGGTCTATCTTCTGGATAAGCTCGGAATCAACAACACCTACGCGATCGCCGTTCCGCAGAAGATCGCGGACCAGTACAAGCTGGAAACCATCAGCGACCTTGTGCCGGTGGCCGGCAAGCTGGTGTTCGGCGCGGAGCATGAATTTTTCAGCGAAGAAGGCAGCATGAAATTCAGCCCGTTCGTCAAATTCTACGGGCTGAATTTTAAGGAGAGCAAGCCGGTCGACCTGGGGCTGAAGTACTCCGCGGTGGAAAACGGGAACATCGACGTGACCGAGGTTTACGCTACCGACGGCCTGAACAAAAAGGCCCAGCTGAAAGTGCTGAAGGACGACAGAAGCTTCTTCCCGGAATACAACGGCGCGCTGCTCGTCCGCTCGGACCTGTTCGAGCGCTTCGAGAAAACGGCGCCCAACCTCAAAGAGACCCTGAACAAGCTCGGCGGAATCTTTGACAACGAGACCATGGTCGACCTGACCTACGCGGTCGACGTGGAGGGAAAGACCGTACCGGAGGTCGCGAAACAGTTCCTGCAGGAAAAGGGGCTGCTCAAGTAATTCAGACGGTATCCCCATCACAAGAGGATAAAAAGAGGCCCGGAACGGCGCTGTGAAACGCTTTTCCGGGCCTTTGTGTTTTGTTTTGTCATTCCTTGTCCGGGTAAAGAAAGCTTTTCACCCGGTCCTGGCAGTTGTCCTCGCCGCAGTAATACAGCACGTCGTGCTTCTGCAGAATCGCGTAGGGGCCGGGGGACATCATCAGCGTGCTGTTGCGCTTGATGGCGATGATGGTCGCCGCCGTGTGGTGCCAGAAATTCAGCTCGGACAGGGACTTGTCGAGCAGGGGCGTTTTGTCCGTAATTTCGATTTCAAACGGAATAAACGGATTGATGGACTGGAAGCGCTCCGTCCGGTCTATGATGCTGGAAATGGATTTCAGCAGGAATTTCGTCTCTTTTCTCTGCCGCTCAACGCTGCTTAAAATATCCTTTTTCAGGTCGTTCAGCGACTGGATGTCGTTGTACTGGCGAACGAATTTTACGGCGTTGTCGTACGATTTGATAATCACGCCGCTGCCCTTGGTCACGTCTACGATTTCCAGGTCGGACAGTACGCAGATAGCGCGCCGCGCGGTTTCGGAAGAAACGTTGTACTGGCTTGCAAGGTACGATCTCGCGTATATCTTTTCTCCTATGCGGTAACGGTTGTCCACGATCTTTGCCGCGATGTCGGCGGCAATTTTCTGGTAAACCGGTGCCGTTACTTTAATGGTGTCCTCCATAAACCTCACCTATCCTGTGAAAATACCTTTCTCTGTTTTTACGTTCAAAAGCACTTCCGCATTGACAACGGAGGTGCTTTTTCTTTATTTCTATCATACCACAACCGCGCGGCGCCGACAACCGGAAAAATCAAAGGGAATGAAAGCGGATTCCGGCCTGACGGCGGCCCTGCTCCAGCAGCCCGGTGCAGAGGCGCATGTGTTCGCGGGCGCGTGCGTACGCGGCCTCGTCCCGCTCCGCAAGAATGCGGGCGAGCTCCTTCTGCTGACAGAACAGGGAGGATTTGCGCTCCGTGGAAAGCAGCTCCTCCCCGCCGCCGCGGGGATAAAGCCGGATCCTGTCCAGAGAGGTGGGCTCCTCCAGCGTCACGGTGCCGTTTTCGCCCTGAATTTCGCTTGCCGACCGGCTGGCGGAGATTTTGGAGGCGCTGAGCACGGCGCGAAAGCCGTCGTACTCCAGAATCTGGGTGCAGACCCCGTCCACCCCGCTTTCGAGCAGGCTGGCGGTGCAGGTGCTGCTTTTCGGCGCGCCGAACAGGGCGGTACAGAGATAAAGGTTGTAGATGCCGAGGTCGGCCAGCGCGCCGCCGTCGTATTCCGCGCTGAAAACGGGCGGGTTCTTTCCTTCTTTATAAGCGTCGTACTTGGAGGAATATTTCATATAGCTGAAAGAAACGTAGTGAATGGGGGCGATCCTTTTGACCGCTTCCTTCAGCACAGCCAGATCGGGGTTGTAGATCGGGCGGATCGCTTCCAGCAGGTACACGTTGTTTCTTTTCGCGATATCCAGAAGCTCTTCCAGCTGCGCCGAGGTCGCCACCGCCGGTTTTTCCACGATCACGTGCTTTCCGGCGGAAAGGCAGAGCTTCGCCTGCGGGAAATGCAGGCTGTTCGGGGAAGCGATATAGACGGCGTCCAGCCCGGGGCAGCCTGCCAGAGCGTCCAGCTCGGTAAATACATGGGGAATTTGGTACAGGGCCGCGTACCGAGCGCCGGTCTCCGCTTTGCGGGAATAGACCGCGTAAGGCTCGTAGCTTCCCGTCTCCACAGCGGCCTGTACGGACAGGCGCGAAATTTCCGAAGTGCCGATGATTCCTAATTTCATAAAGCGGTTCCTTTCCTGAATATCCGAAATGTTGTTTTAACTTAGTGTAGCATGGAACCGGCGGCTTTTCAAGCGGGATCGCGGCGTTTCAAAGCCGCGCCCGGCGTACCCGGAGGGAGAGAAGGGCTCCCCTCCGGCCCGGGCTATGCTAAATTCCTCCACCATAGCGGCGGCCCCTTCAAAAACGGGGCCGGGAACCTTGTTTTTTTCTTGAACGGAACGGGGACAGGTGCTATAATGCAGATAGAACGAACCGGCGGAAAAGCCGGACGACGGGAGTGGTTGCAGTGACGGTGATCGGCAGGTATTTTACTCAGCTGGATTTGGCGATGGAGAACGAAGAGGCGTTTTCCGGACTGGAAGGGCTGTTTTCGGAAGACGCTTCCCTGCGGCTGAAAGGGTATGACGAAGTGCGCGGGCGCGGAAAAATCAGGGAGTTTTTTCAGGCCCTTCTGGGCAAAAACAGAGAAATGAAGCATGTATGGGAAATCGCCCCCGAGCGGGGCGGGTTCCGGGTGCCGTGGGCCGCGGCCTGCGTCAGCAAGGCCGGCGACGTTTTCACCATGGAGGGGACGGACCACATTGTGCTGGACGCCGACGGGAAAATCCAAAGCCTTTTCCTCGGAATCGGCACAGAGGCTTAGAAGAGGGCGGTCGGGGGACTCTTTCCCGCCGCCCTTTCGCCGCCGCAGGGCACAAAAAAACGCCGTACACGGATTTTTGATCCATATACAACGTCAAAGCGCCCGCGGGTACAAAATCCCCTCTGTACAAAAGAGTAAAGAGGCGGTATAATAATATCCGCAGCGTGCCGATTTTCGGTTGTTTATGGAGCTTGCTCTCCGTAAGCAGGGGGCGGGGTGTTCGAGGCCCCGTTCCTGCGCTGCACTTTTTTATTTGTGCCTTGCAACTGAATTATAGCGCGTTTTCTTCGCCAGTGCAATAGAATTCGCTAAATTATATGGAAAATAATGGGGCGGGGATTTTTCCCGTCCCTTTTTTCAGACGTCTGGGTGCTCTCATGAAAGCAGGGGGTGACTCCCTCAGTCAGGCTGCGCCTGCCAGCTCCCTCAAAGAGGGAGCCTTAATAAGCGGGACCCTTGCCTCCCTCTGTGAGGGAGGTGTCGCGCTCGGCGCGCCGGAAGGAGTTTCGGAGCACCCCCCTTCCGATTGAACGTAAGCCAATTGGAAGCGCCGCCGTAGGCGCCTGCCGACCGCATGGTCCGACCGCATGGTCCGGGTCTCAGAACCCCACCAGCAGTCCGCCGTTCTCCGTGTAGTAGCTGGTCAGCCCCCGCGTCTGCAAAATCGTGATCTTCGTGGTCAGGCAGACGTGCGCGATCAGCTCCTTCAGGCGCTGCGCGCCCTTGGGATTGTTGCAGTGGCTGATGACGACGGGCTTGCCCGCCATGTCTTTCAGCTTGTTCATGGTTTCCACGATCTGCAGGATCGCGCGTTCCTCGCCGCGCGGCTTGTGCAGCACCTTGATCTCGCCTTCCGGCGTGTTGGAGGCCACCGCGCGGATGCCGAGCGAGTTGGCCAGAATCCCCGCCACGCGGGACATGCGCCCCGATTTGACCAGGTTGTCGTAGGAACCGAGCGCGAACAGCAGAAACAGGCTGTGGGAGTACGCTTCCGCCTGCTCCACGACTTCGTCGAAGTCCAGCCCCGAGGAAATCAGCTCCGCCGCTTTTCTCAGGATCAGCGCCAGCCCCCCGGCGGTGGAACGGGAATCGATCACGTGGATTTTCTTCCAGGGGAATTCCTCCAGAACCATGTCCCTCGCGACAAGGGCGCTGTTGTAGGTGCCGCTCAGCGCGCTGGTCATCGTCGCCGCCAGGGTGCAGTCGCTTTTCCGGAATTCGGCTGCCCACTCTTCCGGCGCCGGGCACGCCGACGAGGACGGCCCCTTGTAATTTTTCATCTGGGCCAGCATGACGTTTACATTCAGCGAATCGTCGTCGGTGTACTCGGTGCCGCCCACGATGAGCTTCAGGGGTACGGTCGCAAAGTGCAGGCCGTAATCCTGGAACGCGTTTTGGGGTAAGTCGCAGGAGCTGTCTGAAAGAATACTCCAGGTCATAAAAGCACTCCTATAATTTCAAATTATCATATAGTTTTCAAAACCATATATTTTAGTCTATAATATCATAATAGACAGCAAAAATTAATTCTAATAATGAAAATTAAATAATTTCTCCCGCCCATGGAAAAAATCGCGCAGAGTTGCAAAATCGCTCCGATAAGCTTATAATATCTCTCAAATCTGTAAATATGAATCGGAGTTGATTTCTATGTACGACGGAATTGCGGCGCAGGCGAAAACAGCCGTCTGCGAATTGATAAAAGCCGCGGGACTGACTGCGGGAAACATTCTGGTCGTGGGCTGTTCCACCAGCGAAATCGGCGGGCACGATATCGGCTCGTCGTCCAGCGCGGAAATCGCCAACGCGGTGTTTCACGCCGTTTACCCCGTTTTGAAGGAAAAGGGGATTTACCTGGCCGCCCAGTGCTGCGAGCATCTGAACCGCGCGGTCATTCTTGAAAAAGAGGCGGCGGTCAGGGACCGGCTGGAAATCGTCAACGCCGTTCCGCGCCCGAAGGCGGGCGGCTCCTTTGCCGCGGCGGCTTACTCGAACCTTGAGCATCCGGTGGCGGTGGAGGAAGTCACCGCTCAGGCGGGGATCGATATCGGCGGCACGCTGATCGGCATGCACCTTGCCAGAGTAGCGGTGCCGGTGCGCCTTTCCGTGCGCAAAATCGGCGAAGCCAACGTGACCAGCGCGCGCACCCGGCCGAAATACATCGGCGGCGAACGCGCGAATTACGACGAAAGCCTGAAATAAGGAAAGGATTTCCTCACGTAAAAACGGCGCCTTCCGTAAAAACTAAAGTAAATTTTTTATTTACTGAGGTTTGGGGAGGCGTTTTGCTTTGGGGACCTTTTATGAGAACGACCCGGATTTACGGGGGTATTTTGAGAATCTGCCCATCGACGTGAAAAACAGGATCCTGGAATCGGGCGTGGAGATTTCCACGCTGGGCGAGCTGATGCAGGCAGCGGAGCATATTCGGGAAATAAATGGATAATCCTGTAAATCCTGTGAAAACTATTCCCGGAGGTGAGTCCGATGAAAGGCAAGTACAGCGGTTTATACGAGCTGATCGAAGAGGACAGCGAAGCCGGTGAATACTTTGACAGCCTGCCCGAATACGTGCAGGAATCCATCAGCGCGCGGGAGGAGAACATCAATTCCTTCGCAAGCCTGCGCGATTACGCTGAGAATCTGATGCGGGACGATGAATGACGGCGCGGGGCGTTTTTCGCCCCGCCTGTATCTCTTTTGCTTCGCTCCGTTTGACAACCGCGCTTTTCTGTGCTACACTGGCAAAAATATCATTTTACACGCAGGGACGGAGAAAGTAACCCTTCCGAAGGCACACAGAGAAGCTTTTGCGGCTTTGCCGCGCTGAAAGAAAGCGGGCGGGAGTTGGGGCGAAAATGGCTCCTGAGCGGCGCACCGAGACCGGCTTTCCGGTTTAGGCTGCGACGGGGATTTCCCGTTACAGAAAGCGGGTATAGGCGGTGTCCGGCACCGTAATGCCCTGAGAGGCCCGTTTCGCAAGGGACGGGTGAATTTGAAGTGGTAACACGGGATTTGGAATCTCGTCTTCATCGGGCACGGCGCCTGTGAAGGCGGGCTTTTTTATTTTCCGGGGCACGGAAAGGAATAGCCATGAAAATCAGCGAAATTCTGAACAGCGGCAGGGTCACGGTTTCCTGCGAGCTGTTCCCACCGAAAAAAGACGGCGATATCGCCCGGGTGAAAGAGGTTGTGCGCGACATCTCCGCGCTCAGGCCCGATTTCATGAGCGTTACCTACGGCGCGGGCGGCGGCACGTCCCGGAACACGGCCCGCATCGCGTCGGAAATCCAGAGCCGCGGCGTGACCGCGCTGGCGCACCTGACCTGCGTTTCCTCCACCAGGGAGGAGGTCGGGCAAATCTTATCCGGGTTAAAAGAACAGCATATTGAAAATGTCCTGGCCCTGCGCGGCGATATCCCCCAGAATTCCGATTTCCCGTCCCCCGGCCAGTACCGCTACGCCGGCGAGCTGGTCAGGCAGATCAGGGAATACGGCGGGTTCTGCATCGGCGCGGCCTGCTACCCCGAGGGGCACGTCGAGTGCGCCCACAGGGAGGACGACATCGGCTACCTGAAGGAAAAGGTGGACAGCGGCTGCGACTTTCTGACCACGCAGATGTTTTTTGACAACAATATCCTCTACCAGTTCCTGTACCGGATTCTGGCGAAGGGGATCCGGATCCCGGTGGTGGCGGGCATCATGCCGGTGACCAACAGCGGCCAGATCAGGCGGATCTGCGCGCTTTCCGGCACGGAGCTGCCGCCGCGCTTCCGGGCGATCGTGGATAAATTCGCCGACAAGCCCGCCGCCATGAAGCAGGCGGGTATCGCCTACGCGACGGAGCAGATCATCGACCTGATTTCCAACGGCGTCAGCGCGATCCATATTTATACGATGAACAAGCCGGATATCGCGGCAAAAATCATGGATAATTTATCGGAGATCATCAGGGAATGAAAGAGACGGAAGAAGTGCTGCGCTATCTGGGCTACCGCGGCAAGCCCGCGGATGAGCGCACCCTGCTTACAATCGAATCCTGCATCAGCGAGCTGCGGGCAGCGGTCACTCCCCGCAGCCTCAGCCTGCTTTTGCCGGTGAAGTTTGACGGGGACGCGGTGCTGCTCGGGAACCTGAGGGTGGAAAGCGGGGACTTGAGGAAGCATCTCTCCGGCTGCGGGGAAGCGTACCTGTTCGCGGCCACGCTCGGCACGAAAGCGGATTTCCTTTTGGAGCGCGCCTCCAAAATCGACATGAGCCGCGCCGTGGTGCTGCAGGCCTGCGCCGCCGCGCTGACAGAGAGCGTCTGCGACGAAGCGGAACGGGAGCTTTCCGCCGAGGCGGCAAAGCGCGGGCTGTTTCTGCGGCCCCGGTACAGCCCCGGCTACGGGGACTTTTCCATCCTGCATCAGCGCGATCTTCTGGGGATTTTACAGGCGCAGAAAAAAATCGGCCTTGCCATGACGCAGGACAGCATGCTGGTGCCGACAAAATCCGTTACTGCGGTCATTGGCCTGACCGCGGAGCGGACGACCTGCCATATTGCGAAGTGCATGGGCTGCAAGTCTTTGAATTGTCCGTTCAGAAAGGACTGATATCATGGGAATACTGGAAGACCTGGGGAAACGCATGGTCTTTTTTGACGGCGGCTTTGGGACCCTTTTACAGGAAAACGGCCTCGGTCCCGGCGAGCTGCCGGAGCTGTGGAACCTGACCCGCCCCGAACTGATCAAAGAAATTCACAGCAGGTACCGCGCGGCGGGTGCGGATATCCTGACAGCCAATACCTTCGGCGCAAACCCGATCAAGCTGCACGGCTGCGGCCGTTCCGCGGAGGAAATCGTAGCCGCCGCGGTGGGCCTTGCCAGAGAAGCCGCCCACGGCGCGCTGGTCGCCATGGACATCGGCCCGACCGGGAAGCTGCTCAGGCCGCTCGGCGACCTCGATTTCGAGGACGCCGTTTCCGCCTTTTCCCGGGCCGCCGCCGCGGGGGAAAAAGCGGGGGCCGACCTGATCCTGATCGAGACCATGAGTGATACCTACGAGTGCAAGGCCGCCGTGCTCGCCGCAAAGGAGAGCACCCGGCTGCCCGTTTTCGTCACCATGGTCGTGGATGAGCAGGGCAAGCTGCTGACCGGCGGCGACATCCCGGCGGCGGTAGCGCTGCTGGAGGGCCTCGGGGTGGACGCCGTGGGGCTCAACTGCGGGTTCGGCCCCCAACAGATGAAAAAATTCCTCCCGCAGATGACACAGGCGTGTTCCCTGCCCGTGATCGTGAACCCCAACGCCGGGCTGCCCCGCACCGAAGGGGACAAAACCGTGTTTGACGTAAAGCCGGAGGAATTCGCCGCCGTGATGGAGGAAATCGCGAAGGAGGGCGCCTGGATTCTGGGCGGCTGCTGCGGTACGACCCCGGAGCATATCGCGGCGGTGGTGCGGCGGTGCAAAGACCTTTCCCCGCGTCCCATCGTCCCGAAAAACCGCACGGTGGTTTCCTCGTTCGCCCGGGCGGTCGTGTTCGGCAAAAAGCCGGTGCTGATCGGCGAGCGCATCAACCCCACGGGCAAATCCCGGCTGAAACAGGCCCTGCGCGGCAATGACATGGATTACCTGCTGCGGGAGGCGATCACCCAGCAGGAAAACGGCGCCCATATTCTCGATGTGAACGTCGGCCTGCCGGAAATCGACGAACCCGCGCTCCTTCGCCGCGCGGTCATGGAGATTCAGGGGATTTCCGACCTTCCGCTTCAGCTCGACACCTCCGATCCGAAGGCGATGGCGGGCGCCATGCGCATTTACAACGGAAAGCCGCTGATCAATTCGGTCAACGGAAAGGCCGAATCGATGGAGGCGATCTTCCCGCTCGTGAAAAAGTACGGCGGCGCCGTGATCGCGCTGACGCTGGACGAAAACGGGATTCCGGCCACGGCGCAGGGCCGGTTTGAAATCGCGGAAAAGATTGTGAGGACGGCCCGGGAATACGGGATTGACAAAAAAGACCTCGTTTTCGACACGCTGGCCATGACCATCAGCGCCGGGCAGGAAAACGCCGCCATTACGCTGGAAGCCCTGCGGCTGATCCGCGACCGGCTGGGCATCCATACCTCGCTCGGCGTTTCCAATATTTCATTCGGTCTGCCCCAGCGGGAACACATCAACGCCGCGTTTTTCACGATGGCGCTGCAGAACGGGCTGGGAGCCGCGATCGTCAACCCCAATTCCGCCGCGATGATGGACGCGTACCATGCGTACTGCGCGCTCAGCGGCAGCGACGGGAAGTGCATGGACTATATTGCCCGCTATTCCGCGCGGAAAACGGAAGCCGCGCCTCCGCCCGCCGCGGGGGAGCTTTCCCTGCTGGACGCGGTGGTGCGCGGCTTGAAGGAAAGCGCGCACGCGGCGGCGCTCCGGCTGGTGGAAACGGAGGAACCGCTTGCCATCATCAATACCCAGATGATTCCCGCGCTTGACCGGGTGGGAAAGGACTTCGAGCAGGGCGTGCTGTTCCTGCCCCAGCTCCTGATGAGCGCGGAGGCCGCCAAGTCGGCGTTTGAGGTCATCCGGGGGAAAATGACCGTCAACGGGGAGCAGACGAAGAAGGAAAAAATCATCCTCGCGACCGTCAAGGGCGATATCCACGATATCGGCAAAAATATCGTCAAGGTCCTGCTGGAAAATTACAGCTACGACGTGATCGACCTCGGCAAGGACGTTTCCCCCGAAACGGTGGTGGACGCGGCGGAGGAGGGCGGCGTGAAGCTGGTCGGGCTCAGCGCGCTGATGACGACCACCGTCTCCAATATGGCGGAGACTATCCGCCAGCTGCATGAAAGGGTGCCGGACTGCCGGGTGATGGTCGGCGGCGCGGTGCTCACGCCCGAATACGCGCAACAGATTCACGCGGACGCCTATTCCCGGGACGCGATGGGTTCGGTGCGTTACGCGCAGAAGCTGTTCGGCGGGGAGTGACCCGCGGTTCCGATACAAAAAGCTGCCGGAGGATTTTTCCCCGGCAGCTTTTTTAGCTGTCCCCGAAAATCTCTTTTTTTAGGCGTTTTCCGGTCGGCGTGGCGGCAAGCCCGCCTTCGGAGGTCTCCTTCAGGCTGCGGGGCATCGCGTCGCCGATCCGCTTCATCGCGACGATCACCTCGTCGGCGGGAATCGCGCTCCGGATTCCGGCCAGCGCCAGCTCCGCGCCCACAAACGCGTTCGCCACGCCCATGGCGTTGCGCTTGACGCACGGGATTTCCACCAGCCCCGCCACCGGGTCGCACACCAGGCCCAGAATGTTTTTCAGCGCAATGGCACAGGCGTCCTCCGCCATCCGCGGGGTTCCGCCCGCCAGCTCCGTCAGCGCCGCAGCAGCCATGGCGGAGGCCGCGCCGCATTCCGCCTGACAGCCGCCCTGCGCGCCGGAAATGCTCGCGTTGTTGGCGATCACCATGCCGAACGCGGAGGCGGTGAACAGCGCCATTACCACGTCGCGCTCCGGAAGCTCCCGGTCCTCCATCACCGTCAGCAGCGCCGCGGGGATGATCCCGCAGGAGCCGGCGGTCGGCGCGGCGACGATTTTGCCCATGCAGGCGTTGCTTTCCGAGACCGCGAGCGCGCGCACCAGCGCGCTGCCGAACACTTTGCCGCAAAGGGTGCGGCCCTGGTCCACCGCCTGCTTCATTTTGTACGCGCCGCCGCCCGAAAGCCCGCTCACCGAGCGCATGTCCGGGTCGATGCCGTCCTCGACGGACTGCCGCATCACGCGGAAGCTTTCCAGCATCGTCCGGTACAGCTCCGGCTCCGGCTTTTCCAGCTCGCGCGACTGGTCCTCCAGAACGATCTCCGATATCTTTTTATTTTCCCTTGCGGCCGCGCCCACAAGGTCTTCCACCGAATAATAAATTCCCATCTTCCACCAGGCCTTTCCGATTCTTGGTTTCCCGGCCGCGTCAGTCCGGCTGCAGCATGGTCGAGCGGATGACGTCCGGCAGCTTTTCGATCCCGGCGTTGCTTTCCCGGCTGAATTCGCCGTCGACCTCTATGGTCATCAGCGCCGTTTCGCCCCTGTGCCCGCGGGTCAGCTTGAAATTGCCGATGTTGACCCCCTGCGAGGCGATGTAGTTCGTCACGTGCGCGATCACTCCGGGCACATCCCGGTGCAGGATCAGAAGCGTGGTCTGCTGCCCGGTGACGTCCACCTTCATCCCATTGATTTCGCTGATGACGATGTTTCCGCCGCCCACGGAAGCGCCCTGCAGAGTCGCGGTATTCCCCTGCTCATCCGTCAGGGTAATCACCGCCGTATTGGGGTGAGCCCCCTCGATTTCGCCCTTTTCAAAGACGACGGAAAGGTTCCGTTCCTTCGCGAGCGCAAGGCTGTCGCGGATGCGGGCGTCGCTCGGGGACATGCCCATGATCCCGGCGACAAGGGCCTTGTCCGTTCCGTGCCCGCGGTATGTTTTCGCAAAGGAGCCGTGCAGCAGAATGTGCGCGCGCACGGGCCTGCCGTCCAGAAGCGCGCCGGCGATCCGCCCGATTCTTACGGCACCCGCCGTGTGGGAGCTCGACGGGCCGATCATCACCGGCCCGATAATATCAAAAACATTCATAAGAAGCCTCCGCCGCCCTATTTTGAAAGAAACCAATTTATCTGTTTATTATAGCATAATGCACCGGTGTTTTAAACGATATTTTCCGGCGAACCCCCCGCGCGCTTTTCAGGCTGCGCGATTTCTCGGCGCCCGACAGTTCTTACGTCTTTTTTCGGTGAATTGTATATTATCATGCCCGGAACACAAGATAATATTTGTAAAAAAATTCCAATATTTATTTTGAACTTCAAAATTTTCTTGACAAAACGATTCTTTTTTGATATAATTGACAAATATTTTGAACTTCAAAATAAATCGCGAAAGGAGGGAACTGTGTTGAATAACGAATACTCCCAGATCAATAATTTCCTCGTAAAAGTATTTAACGAGGTCCTGAGAACGGAAGAAGCAAGCCTGAAAACCAAGGAATCCCACAACCTTTCCATGCGGGAAATGCACGTGATCGAAGCGGTGTGCGGCGGCGCGCAGGAGGGAAAAAATACGGCTTCGGATATCGCGTGCTCCCAGGGGATCACCGCGGGTACGCTGACGACGACCATCAACACGCTGGTGAAAAAGGGCTTTGTCCAGCGGCAGCAGGACCAGCGCGACAAAAGAGTTGTCCGTATCTTCCCGACCGAAAAGGGAAAAAGCGTCAATGAAGTTCATTCCTCTTTTCACCACAAAATGGTTTCCGCCATTATGTCCGCCATGACGGAGGACGAACTGGCCATGTTTGTAAAGGGACTGGCCGCGGTGACAAGCTTTTTTGAAAGCAACAAAAAATAACGGAGGGCTTCTATGGCTATTAAAATTATAACGGACAGCACGTCGGATATTTCCCTTGACCGTCAGGCCGAGCTCGGGATCGAGATCGTTTCCCTGAGCGTGCATTTCGGCGACAGGGAATACGTGGACGGCGTGGACCTTACCAAACCGCAGTTTTTTCAGATGCTCCACGACAGCGCGGAACTCCCCACCACGGCGCAGGTCAACCCCGAACGGTTTGAAAAAATATTTGAAAAATACGTCAAAAGCGGCGACGAGGTCGTCGGGATTTTTATTTCCGGCAAGCTCAGCGGGACCTATCAGTCCGCGGTGATCGCCAAACAGACGCTGGGGGCGGAAAATATCCATCTGATCGATTCGCTGACCGTCAGCTTCGGGCTGGCGCTTCTGGTTTATGAGATGATTAAGCTGAGGGACGCCGGAAAAAGCGCGGAAGAAATCTGCTCCGCGGTGGAAGAGCTGAAAAAGAAGCAGCGGTTTTACGCGATTATCGATACGCTGAAATATCTGAAAATGGGCGGCAGGCTGTCGGCTTCCTCCGCCTTTATCGGCTCCATGCTGCACATCAAGCCGATCGTCTTCCTGGAAAACGGAGAAGTCAGCGCGTTTGACAAAAAGAAGGGGCACAAGGCGGCCGCCCTGCGCATTGCGGAGATGATGGAGAAGGAAAAACCGGATCCCGCTTACCGCATCTTTTTCGGCGATACCGATTCCCCGCAGTTTCTGAACCTTCTGAAGGACGCGGCGGGCTCCGTCGCGGACATTTCGGACAGCGAGACCATCGCCCTCGGGTCGGTCGTCGGCACCCACGGCGGGCCGGGCTGCGTGGGCGTATCCTATATTGCGCAGGGGGATTCCTGACGCGGAACACGGAGGAAAAAATGAGCTTTACGATCATCGGTACGGGGAGCGCGTTTCCGGCGTGTACAAAGACCAACGGGGAACTGTCGCTTCTGATTGATACTTCGGATGAATGGATCTCCACGCGCACAGGGATCAAAAGCAGGCATATTTCCACTTCGGAAACCCTGTGCGACTATGCCGCCGAGGCGGCGGCGCGCGCGCTGAAGGATGCTTCCACGGCGCCGGAGGAGCTGGATCTGATCCTCTGCTCCACCGCGCGGGGCGATCATATCACACCGTCTCTTGCATGCGAAATCCAGCAAAGGCTGGGCGCGGTCTGTCCGGCGTTCGACCTGAACGCGGCCTGTACCGGCTTTGTCTACGCGCTGGATGTCGCTTTTTCTTATTTTTCGGCAAATAGGGCAAAAAGGATCCTGATCGTGTCGGCGGAGGCCATGTCCAGGCTGCTGGACTGGAAGGACCGCTCCACCTGCGTGCTTTTCGGCGACGGGGCCGGCGCGGCGGTACTGGCGCCGGGGGACGGCCTGCTTTCCATCAAAATCGGGGCGAAGGGCGACGCCGCCCCGCTCTATGTGGAAAATACGCGGGGCAGCTGCCCGTATTCCCAGGTAAAGCAGGTGGACCCGTACCTGAAAATGAACGGCAAGGATGTTTACAAATTCGCCGTGGCCGCTATGTGCGGCGATCTTGTGCAGGTCATCCGCGAAGCGGGGCTGACGGAAGCGGACGTGGACTTTGTCCTGCCCCATCAGGCAAACCTGCGGATTATCGACGCGGCAATCAACAAGCTTTCCATCGCGCCGGAAAAATACCGGCACAATATTGAACGGTTCGGCAACACCTCCTCGGCGAGCATCCCCATCCTGCTGGATGAGCTCAACCGCGCGGGGGAGCTGCACGCCGGAAATATCCTGGCGCTGACCGCTTTTGGCGGCGGCATGACCACCGGGGCCTGTATCCTCCGCTGGGGGCGAAAGGACGGTTCCGATCAAAAAGAAGGCGGGGACTGCAGATGATCAAGACACCATTGTGTGAACTGCTCGGGATCGAATATCCCATTCTACAGGGAGGAATGGCCTGGATTGCGGACGCTTCCCTTGCCGCCGCGGTTTCCAACGGCGGCGGGCTGGGCCTGATTTCCGCCATGAACGCGGACGCGGAATGGGTGAAGGGCGAAATTCGCAGGGCGAAAACGCTGACGGACAAACCGTTCGGCGTCAATATCATGCTGATGAGCCCCCATGTGCGGGAGATCGCCCAACTGGTCGTCGACGAGGGGGTGCCGGTGGTGACGACCGGCGCGGGAAATCCCTCGCAGTATATGGCCGCGTGGCTGGAAGCGGGCGTCAAGGTGATGCCCGTGGTGGCCTCCACCGGCATCGCGAAGCGCGTCGCCCGGAGCGGCGCGGTCGCCGTCATCGCGGAGGGCTGCGAATCGGGCGGCCATATCGGCGAGCTGACCACCATGACGCTGGTGCCGCAGGTGTGCGACGCGGTGGAGATCCCCGTCGTTGCGGCGGGAGGCATTGCGGACGGCCGGGGAATCGCGGCGGCGTTTTTGCTCGGCGCGGCCGGCGTGCAGGTCGGCACCCGGTTTCTGGTGGCAAACGAATGCGGGGTCCATCAGAATTATAAGAATAAAATCCTTCACGCGAAGGATATCGACACCCTGACGACCGGCAGGCGCTCCGGGCACCCGGTGCGGGCGCTGAAAACCGCCTTTACGCGGGAATTCGCCAAAAAAGAATACGCCGCCGACATTTCCGCGGAAGAGCTGGAAGCTTTCGGCTCCGGCGCGCTGCGCCGAGCCGCCGTGGAGGGCGACGAAAAAAACGGATGCTTCATGGCGGGCCAGATCGCGGCCCTTGTCGATAAGGAGCAGCCCGCGGCGGAGATCATCCGCGAAATGTTCGGGGAAGCGGAAGCTGTGTTGGGGGGCGCCGGAAGATGGGTAAAATAGCGTTTGTCTTTTCCGGGCAGGGAACCCAGTACGGCGGCATGGGCAAAGACCTTTGGGAAAACAGCCCCGCCGCGAAAGAGGTGTTCGGCCGCGCCGACGCGCTTCGGCCCGGAACCTGTGCGCAGTGCTTCGGCGGCACGCAGGAGGAACTGAACCAGACCATCAACACGCAGCCCTGCGTTTTCTGTGTGGATCTGGCGGCGGCACAGTGCCTGAAGGCCGAAGGGGTCGTCCCCGACGCGGCCGCGGGCTTTTCGCTGGGCGAGGTCGCGGCGCTGACCTTTGCCGGGGCGTTCGGTACGGATGAGGGAATCCGGCTGGTGTGCCGCCGGGCAGAGTTCATGCAGGACGCCGCGGAAAAGCACCCGAGCGGCATGGCTGCGGTGCTGAAGCTCCCGGTGGAAACCGTAAGGGAGCTTTGCGGCAGATATGAAAACGCCTATCCGGTCAATTACAACTGCAGGGGTCAGACCGTCGCCGCGGTTTCCAAAAGCGCGATGGACGCTTTCTGCCGGGATGTGCGGGCCGCGGGCGGAAAAGCCGTCCCCCTGGCGGTCAGCGGCGGGTTCCACTCCCCGTTTATGGACGAGGCGGCGGAAAAGCTGCTTCTGGAGCTGGAAAAAATGGAGATGAAAGCCCCTTCGCTGCCGGTTTACTCCAATGTGGACGCAAAGCCTTACGGGGAAAACGGGAAAGTCACGCTGTCGCGGCAGATCAACCACCCCGTTTACTGGCAGAAGTCCGTGGAAAACATGATCGCGGACGGAATCGATACCTTTGTGGAAACCGGCCCCGGGAAAACCCTGTGCGGCCTGATTAAAAAAATCTCTTCACAGGCGCGTATCCTCAATGTGGAAAACTTTGCGGACGCGCGGGCCGCCGCGGAAGAGTTAAGGAGGAGCCCATGCTGAAAGGGAAAACGGCCGTCGTGACCGGCGGCTCCAGAGGAATCGGCAAAGCCATCGCGCTGAGGCTGGCGCGGGAAGGCGCCGACGTCGCCGTTCTCTACGCCGGAAACGAGGCGGCGGCGCAGGAAACCTGCGCTTTGATCGGTCAGTGCGGCGCAAAGGCGAAAGCCTACCGGTGCGACGTTGCGGACGACCGGCAGACCAAAGAAACGGTCGACGCGATCCTTGCCGACTTCGGCGGAATCGATATTCTGGTGAACAATGCGGGCGTCGCCCGGGACGGGCTGATTCTTTCGATCAAGGAAGAGGACTTCGATACCGTGGTCGATACGAATCTCAAGGGCGCGTTCCATATGATCAAGCATACCTACCGCAATTTCATGAAAAAAAGAAGCGGCAGGATCATCAATATCACCTCCGTTTCCGGCGTGATCGGAAACGCCGGCCAGGCCAACTATTCCTCCGCGAAGGCCGGGCTGATCGGCCTGACCAAATCCACGGCGAAGGAGCTTGCCGCGCGGAACGTGACCTGCAACGCGATCGCCCCCGGCTTTATCAGCACCGATATGACCGCCGCGCTGCCGGAGAAGACCAGGGAAGCCGCCGTGGAGGCGATTCCGTTAAAGCGCATGGGCACCCCCGGCGACGTTGCCGCGCTGGCGGCGTTCCTTGCGGGGGACGAGGCGGGCTATCTTACCGGCGAGGTCATCAGAATGGACGGCGGCCTCGGCATGTGATAACATCCACCGCGCTGTGTGCGCAGAATCGAGGATACAATGGCTTATTTTGATCAGGAACCGCTCGTCATCGGCGACCTTGTGGCCCCTACCCCCGTCGTGCAGGGGGGCATGGGGATCGGGATTTCCCTTTCCGGGCTTGCCTCCGCCGTGGCGAACGAGGGCGGAATCGGCGTGCTTTCCGCCGCGGTCATCGGCATGATGCGTCAGGCCGGCCCCGGAGCGCGGGACAACATTGCCGCGCTCCGGGAGGAAATCCGCCGGGCGCGCGCAAAGACCAAGGGCGTGCTGGGCGTCAACGTGATGGTTGCACTGAGCGACTTCGGCGAAATGGTGAAAACCTCCGTGGAAGAGGGCATCGACGTTATTTTCGCGGGCGCGGGCCTGCCACTGAACCTGCCCTCGTTTGTCGAAAAGGGTTGTAAAACCAAGCTGGTGCCGATCATTTCCTCCGCCCGCGCGGTCAGGACGATCGCGAAATGGTGGAAGGAAAAATATGATTACACCCCCGACGCGTTTGTCGTCGAAGGGCCCATGGCCGGCGGGCATCTGGGCTTTCATAAGGAACAGATCGACGACCCCGGGTACCGGCTGGAAAAGCTGGTGCCGCAGGTCATTGAGGCGGTCCGTCCGCTCGAGGAGCAGGCGGGGCGCAAAATCCCCGTGATCGCCGCGGGCGGGATTTTCAGCGGCGCGGATATCCGGCGCTTTTTCGATCTGGGCGCTTCCGCGGTGCAGATGGCGACCCGCTTTGTGGCCACCGACGAATGCGACGCGGACATCGCCTTTAAAAACGCCTATGTTGCCTGTAAAAAAGAGGATATCGGCATTATCCAAAGCCCCGTGGGCATGCCCGGGCGCGCCATTGTGAACGGGTTCCTTCAGCAGGCCGCACAGGGGGAGAAGCACCCTGCCGGCTGCCCGTTCCACTGCATTATTACCTGCAAGCAGAAGGAAAGCCCCTACTGCATCTCCATGGCGCTGATCAACGCCGGCAGGGGCAGGATGGAAAACGGCTTTGCGTTTATCGGGGCGAACGGTTATAAGGTGAAGGAGATCGTATCGGTCAAAAAGCTGTTTGAGACTCTTTCAGAGGAGTACCGGCAGAGTAAAGACGGCGCGCTTGCCGCAGTAAGAGAGGATTCAATATGAGAAGAGTGGTTGTTACCGGGATGGGCGTGATTTCGCCCGTCGGAAATACCGTGGAATCGTTCTGGGACAGTCTGGCCGGCGGCCGGAGCGGAATCGATTTTATCACGAAATTCGATACAGCCGATTATAAAGTGAAAATCGCGGCGGAGGTCAAGGACTTTGACCCGCATGACTATATGGAAAAGGGCGAAATCCGCAAAACGGACCTGTTCGCGCAGTATGCCGTTGCCGCAGCCGCGCAGGCGGTGGAGGACAGCGGAATCCTCGGCAAGGTCGAACCCGAGCGGTTCGGCGTTTACGTCGGTTCCGGAATCGGCGGCATGAGCACCTTCATCAACGAGTGCGATAAGCTGCTGAAGGGCGGGCCGAGGAAGGTTTCCCCCCTCTTTGTCCCGATGATGATTTCCAATATGGCGTCGGGCAATATCGCGATCAAATACAACGCGCAGGGTCCCAGCCTTCCGGTCGTGACCGCCTGCGCGACCTCCACCAACGCGGTGGGCGAAGCGTTCCGTTCCATCCGTTTCGGGTACGCGGACGTCATCCTTGCGGGCGGCGCGGAAGCGACCGTCAACCCGCTCGCCATCGCGGGCTTTACCAACTGCATGGCGCTCTCCGCCAAAAATATCCCTGAGGAATCCTCCATCCCGTTCGACAAGCGCCGCGACGGTTTTGTCATGGGCGAGGGCGCGGGAATTCTGGTGCTGGAGGAATATGAGCACGCGAAGGCCCGCGGCGCGAAGATTTACGCGGAAGTCAGCGGCTACGGCAACACCTGCGACGCGCACCATATTACGGCTCCCCACCCGGAGGCCGTCGGCGGCGCAAGAGCGATTTCCCTCGCCATGGAGGAGGCCGGGCTGCAGGAGGAGACGGAAATCTATATCAACGCGCACGGTACGGGGACTCCCCTGAACGATAAATCCGAAACCGTTGCGATCAAAAAGGCGCTGGGCGACAGGGCGTACCGTGTCTGCATCAGCTCCACCAAGTCCATGACCGGCCACATGCTCGGCGCGGCGGGCGCGGTCGAGGCGATCGCCTCCGTGCTCGCGCTCAAAAACGGGCTGATCCCCCCGACCGTCGGCTACCGCGAAAAGGACGAGGACTGCGACCTTGACTATGTGCCGAACGCCGCGAGGGAGAAGGACGTCAGCGCCGCGCTTTCCGTTTCGCTGGGCTTCGGCGGTCACAACGCCTGTATCGCCCTGCGAAAATACCGCGGCGAATAGGACCTGAATGTGGAAAGGACTGGTTTTGGTTTGGATATTCAGCAAATCAAGGAAATCGCGGAGACCATGCGCGAAAACGGGCTGACTTTGGTCGATATCACGCAGGACGGGGCCTCCCTCCGGCTGGAGCGGAAACCCGCCAGCGCCGGGGCTCTCCCCGTTCCAACCGCCGCTCCGCCGCAGATCGCGGCTGAGGCGGCGCCCGCCCCCGCAAAGGAATGCGGCGGCGTGGAAGTGAAATCGCCGATCGTCGGCGTGTTTTACGCCTCCGCTTCCCCCGATTCGGAGCCGTACGTACAGGTCGGCAGCCGCGTGAAAAAGGGCGACACGCTCTGTATCATCGAAGCCATGAAGCTGCTCAACGAAATCAGCGCGGAGTGCGACGGGGAAATCACCGAAATCTGCGCGGCCAGCGGCCAGGTCGTGGAGTACGCGCAGGTACTGTTCCGGATCAGGTAGGAGGTTTTTATGAACAGAGAAGAAATCATGAAAATGATTCCCCACCGGGAACCCATGCTGCTGGTTGACCGGGTGGAAAAAACCGGGGAAACAACGGCGCAGGGAAGTTATACCGTCAGGGGGGACGAATGGTTTTTAAAGGGGCATTTTCCCGGAAACCCCGTCGTCCCCGGCGTGATCCTGTGCGAAATCATGGCGCAGGCATGCTGCATCCTGATCGGGGATAAAATCAACGGCCGTACGCCGTATTATACGGGACTGGATAAGGTGCGCTTCAAGCACACGGTCCTGCCGGGGGATACGCTCACGGTCGAGTGCAGCCTGACAAAGGAAAGAGGCCCTTTCTGCTTTGCAAGCGCCAAAGGCTACGTGGGTGAGCAGCTGGCGGTTTCCGGCGAGCTTTCCTTCGCGCTGGTCGGCGGCTGACAGGAAAGGAAGGCTGAAGCTTGTTTTCTAAAATATTGATTGCCAACCGCGGCGAAATCGCCGTCCGCATCATCCGCGCCTGTAAGGAGATGGGGATTTCGAGCGTAGCGGTTTTTTCGGAGGCGGACAGGGACTCCCTGCACGTCAGCCTTGCGGACGAAAGCATCTGCATCGGCCCCGCGCAGGCGAAGGACAGCTATCTGAATATGAGCGCCATCCTCTCCGCCGCCGTGGTAACGGGCGCGCAGGCCATCCACCCCGGTTACGGGCTGCTGTCCGAAAACGCGGACTTCGCGTCGCTCTGTGAAAAATGCGGCATCGCGTTCATCGGGCCGACCGCCGACCTCATCCGCAAAATGGGCGACAAGGACGCGGCGCGCAAAACGATGCGCGCGGCCGGGGTCCCCGTTGTGCCGGGCTGCGACCTTCTTGACGACCCCGCTTTGATTCAGCGGGAAGCCGACAAAATCGGGTATCCCCTTCTGGTCAAGGCCCGCGCGGGCGGCGGCGGCCGGGGAATCCGCACGGTCAACGGCGCCAGGGAGCTGAAAAACGCCTTTGCCGCGGCTTCCGCGGAAGCGCAGAGCGCGTTCGGCGACGGCGCGGTCTACATGGAAAAATATCTGTTCCCGGTAAAGCATATTGAAATGCAGATTTTATGCGACGGCTACGGGAACGTCGTCTGCCTGGGCGAGCGGGAATGCTCCGTCCAGCGCAAACGCCAGAAGCTGCTGGAGGAAAGCCCCTCCCCCGCCGTCGGCGCGGAAACGCGCCAAAAAATGATGGCGGCGGCGGTAAAAGCGGCCCGGGCGGTCAAATACGTCAACGCCGGTACCATCGAGTTTTTGATGGATAAAACCGGGAATTTCTATTTTATGGAAATGAATACCAGACTTCAGGTGGAGCATCCCGTAACGGAGATGGTGACCGGGATCGACCTTGTGAAGTGGCAGATCCGGATCGCGTCGGGCGTTCCTCTTTCCTTTAAACAGGAGGATATCAAGATCGAAGGCACCGCGATCGAGTGCCGCATCAACGCGGAAAATCCGCGTGACGGATTCCGTCCCAGCTGCGGCACCATCTCCTTTCTGCATATTCCGGGCGGACCGTGGGTCCGTTTTGACACGGCCCTGTATCAGGACTATACCGTCCCGCCGTTTTACGACTCCATGATCGGCAAGCTGATCGTGCACGCCAAAACGCGCGAGGAGGCCATCCGCAAAATGCAGGCGGCCCTGTGCGAGCTGGTGATCGAGGGCGTGGAGCACAACGCGGAGCAGCAGATGGATATCCTGGGCGACAGCGAGTTTATCGCCGGCGATTATTATACCGATTTGATCGAGAAACGGGGGAACGTTCCGTGCTGAAAAAAGAATTTTTCCGCAAGCCGAAAAACGAGCTTGAAAATTACAACAAGCATTTTAAAACAGTTTCGCCGGATGTTCCGGGAGAAATGTGCGTGTTGTGCCCCTCGTGCAAACAGACGCTTTTTACGGGCGCGCTGAATGAAAACAGCAATGTCTGCCCGAAATGCGGGTATCATTTCCGTATGAACGCCCGCCAGCGCATCAGTATGCTGACGGATGAGAATACCTTCGAGGAGCTTTACGGCGGCATACTTTCCAAAAATCCGATCGATTTTCCCGGCTACCCGGAAAAAATCAAGCACGCAAGGCTGGAAAGCGCCGAAAAGGAGGCCGTCGTCTGCGGCACCGCCCGGATCGGCGGAAACGGCTGCGCGCTGTTCGTCATGGAGCCCCGCTTTATGATGGGCAGCATGGGTACGGTGGTAGGCGAGAAAATCACGCGGATTTTCGAGTACGCCCGCGATCATTCCCTGCCGGTCGTCGGCTGCACCGTTTCCGGCGGGGCCAGAATGCAGGAAGGCATCCTATCGCTGATGCAGATGGCCAAAACCAGCGGGGCCGTCAAGCTGCACAGCGACGCCGGGAACCTGTACATCGCCGTTCTGACCGACCCGACCACCGGCGGCGTGACCGCCAGCTTTGCCATGGAGGCCGACATCATCCTTGCCGAGCCGAACGCGCTGATCGGCTTTGCCGGGCCGCGCGTGATTGAGCAGACCATCCGCCAGAAGCTGCCCCCGGGCTTTCAGCGGGCGGAATTTCTGCTGGAAAAAGGCTTTGTCGACGCGATCGTCGAACGGAAGAACCAGAGAAAGCAGATCGCCAGGCTCCTTTCCCTGCACACGGGGAGGGAATGCGGATGAGCGCTTACGACAAGGTGGCCGCCGCCCGGGCCAAGGGCAGGCCGACGGGGACGGATTTTATCGCCAATATCTTTGAGGACTTTGTCGAGCTGCACGGCGACCGCCGTTTCGGCGACGACAGGGCCGTCGTGGCGGGCATCGCCCGACTGAACACCATGCCGGTGACGGTGGTGGCTCTGGAACGGGGACACGATACCAAAGAAAAGGTTTTCCGCAATTTCGGTTCCGCCCATCCGGAGGGATACCGCAAGGCTTTGCGCCAGATGAAGCTCGCGGAAAAATTCGGCCGCCCCGTGGTGTGCTTTGTGGACACCTCCGGCGCGTTCTGCGGCATTGCCGCGGAGGAACGCGGGCAGGGGCAGGCGATTGCCGAAAACCTGATGGAAATGATGACGCTGAGGGTCCCGGTCGTCTCCGTGCTGATCGGTGAGGGCGGAAGCGGCGGGGCGCTCGCGCTCGCCGTTGCCGACGAGGTCTGGATGCTGGAAAACGCCGTCTACTCCGTCATTTCCCCCGAGGGGTGCGCCAGCATCCTGTGGAAGGATTCCTCCAGGGTGAAAGAGGCGTCCGAATGCCTGAAGCTCACCGCGCAGGACCTTCTGGAGCTGAAGGTGATCGAGCGCGTCGTCGGGGAAAGCGGCAGGAATTTCCACAGGACCTATCTGGAAATCAAACAGGGCCTGTGGGAAACGTTTGCAAGAAACAAAAAGCTTGACCCACAGGAGCTGATCCGGAAACGCTACGAGCGCTTTCGCGGCATCGGCTCCGGACCCGCAGGGACCTTGCTGGTCCGTTAAACGGCTGGATAATACCTACGTTCGATTCAACGTGTCACTGTCTGCGGACCGTCAGCTCTGCCCTCAGGCCGGGCAGGCCCCTACTTTCGGTTCTTGTACGAAAGTAGGCAAAGTACGCGCAGGGGGATTTTTAATTCCCGGCGGGAGGGTTCCATAAAATCCCCCTGCACCCCCAGGTATCCCCAAGTGCCTTTATAAAATACGAAACTTGCATGGGTTTCATTGACGGCGATACGAAAGCCTGGTTCGGCTTCTTTTGTCTCCTTCTTTGAGGAAGTCGAATAAAAACGCACCCAGAGAACTTGAACCGCTTAGACAAAGTAAAAACGCGTCCTGATGGGCTTTGAAAGCCTGGTCAGGACGCGTTTTTATGCCGATAGGATTATTCGTACCGCAGGGCTTCGATCGGGTCGAGCTTTGCGGCCTTGTTCGCGGGGTAGTAGCCGAAGAAAATGCCGATGACCATGGAGAAGCCCACGGCGACCGCAATGGAAGAGAGGGTGGGATAGGCTGCCTGCTTCAGCAGCAGCCCGCCCGCGTAGCCCAGGCCGGCGCCCAGAATGATTCCGAAAATACCCCCGATCAGGCAGATAATCATGGACTCCACGATAAACTGGGTGCGGATGGCGCTGTCCGGCGCGCCGAGCGCCTTGCGCACGCCGATTTCCCTTGTGCGCTCCGTGACGGACACCAACATGATGTTCATGACCCCGATGCCGCCGACCAGCAGCGAAATGGCCGCGATAATGGAAATGGCAAGGGTCAGGGTGCCCATCATCGAATTCATTTCGGAAATTTGGGATTCCAGGCTCATAGCAAAGCATTGAAAGAATTTATTTTTGGTATAAAAAGTGTTGAAGAAATTCTGCGTATCGTCGGCGAACTGGGTATAATCGATTCCGCGCGCGGCCATGACCGTCAGGCTCTGATATCCGTCGTCGTCGCCGGTCAGCTCCTTTGCGGCCGTTACCGGAATGTAAAAGGTGGTACGCGTGTCCTGCCGCATAAACATGGAAGAGGAAGCTTCCTGATAAACCCCAACGACCGTGTAGGTCTTATATCCGTAATTGGTCTCCATGCGGATCTGCTTGCCGATCGGGTTATCGGCCGAGCCGTACAGCTCCGCAGCCAGCCGCTCGGAGATCACGGCGACCTTGCTGACGCGCTGCTCGTCTTTTTCGGCGATAAACCGGCCGCGGATCACGGTGATGTTGTCGACCAGCATCGAGCCTTCATTGACTCCGGAAAGGGAAACGTTGGACGTTTTGTGGCCGTTCTTGATTTTGCCGGTCCCCGCGCTTGCGCTCAATCCGATTGCGGTGATCTTGTCGGCGTATTTCTTTTGGTATTTCGCGATCATATCGGTTGCAATATAATCGTCTTTCGTCATGGCGGAGCCGCCTCCGCCGCCTTCCTTGCTGGAGAGATAAACCGAAATATTGGTAATGCCGAAATTTGCAAGCGCGTCGTTGACGGAGGTGGTCATCGCGTTGCCTACGGAGGTGATGGCGATGACGGAGCCGATGCCGATGATAATGCCCAGCATGGTGAGCAGGGCGCGCATTTTATTGGAGATCAGCCCGTTAATGGCAAGAGAAATATTTTCAAGCAGATTCATGATTTTCCTCCTGAAAAACAGGCTGGTTGTCTTTATCGCTCTGGATTCTGCCGTCGTGGATCGTGATGATCCGTTCGGTTTCCATCGCCAGCTCGTTGTTGTGGGTAATCAGGACGATCGTCTTCCCCTGCTCCCGGTGGAGCTTGTGGAACAGGTCCATGACCAGGCGGCCCGTGGTGCTGTCCAGCGCGCCGGTCGGCTCGTCCGCGAGGATGATCGAGGGGTCGTTCGCCATGGCGCGGGCAATGGCGATCCGCTGCTTCTGTCCGCCGGAAAGCTCGTTGGGCATATGCTTTGCGCGGTCTTCCATCTCCACCATTCTTAAAAGCTCCATCGCATGGTCGGCTCTTTTTCTGCCCGGCATCCCCGCGTAAAGCATGGGAAGCTCCACGTTGCCCAGCGCGGTGGAACGCGGGATCAGGTTGAAGGTCTGAAAAACAAACCCGATTTTCTTGTTGCGGATTTGCGAAAGCTCGTTGCTGCTCATCCTGCTGATCGGCACGCCGTCCAGGACGTAGTCGCCGGCGGTCGGCCGGTCCAGCGCGCCGATGATATTCATCAGGGTGGATTTGCCCGAGCCGGACGCGCCCACAATGGAGATAAACTGCCCTTCGTAAATATTCAGGCTGATGCCGTGCAGGATTTCCAGCTCGTTGGGCGTCCCTATGTAAAAGGTTTTGACGATATCGTGCATATCGATGACAGTATTCATGGCCTCATACCCGCCGCTCTGAGTCCGAGTCCGACGCTGGATTCGGTTTGTTCCGCCGCGCCGGTCGGCTTGACGGTTTCACCCGGTTTCATCCCTTTTCCTTCGGAAATGATCTGCATGCCTTCCTTCAGCCCGTCCCCGGAAATCTCCTCCTGTGCGTCCGTCTCGATTCCCGTTGTGACGGTGACGGCCTGCACCTGAAAGGTGCCGTCCTTCTGCGGCACGGCGGCGTAGACGACGCTCTTTCCGGAGGCGTCGGCGGATACCGCGTCATACGGCACCGCGAAAACGTCCTTCTTCTGTTCCAGAATGATGTCCGCGCTTCCGTTCATGCCGATTCTCAGGGGGGTATCCTTTGAGGTGATCAGAACGTCGGCCTCAAATTCGGCGTCGTTGCTGCTGGCGGCTTTGCCGTCGGCTCCCTTGACGGAAGCGGGGGAAATCCTTTCGAGCACGCCCTCAAATTCCTGCTCGGCGATCGCGTCGGCCTTTACGGCTACCTTCATGCCTTCTTTTACGCTGGTGATGTCGTACTCCTTGATTTTCACGGTCATTTTCAGCGCGCCGGTGTCCTCTATTACAAACAGCAGGCCGCCTGCGGGAGCGTTCTGTACCGCGTAAACGGCGGTGACCGTGCCGGAAGCCGGAGCGGTGACCGTGCACTTGTCAAGCTTGGTCTGCAGCGCCTGCAGCTCTTTTACCGACGCCGTGTCGTCGGCGGAAAGCTTCGAGGTAACAATGTCGTCCTGCGCGGTTTTCAGGTCCTGATTGACGGAGGTCTGCGTCGCCGTGAGCGACTTGACCGCGCTGTCATACACGGCCTGCGCCGCCGCGGTCGATTTGGCGTACTGGCCGCGCTCCTCGTCCGCGGCGGCCGCCACGGCGTTCAGGTTTTTCTGCGCGTTATCGTAGGAAAGCTGGGCGGATTCCATGGCGTTTCTGTACTGAGACAGCTGATATTCATATTCATAGACGCCGTCCATGTCGTCCTTATATTCTTTTTTATAGTTGTTATATGTTTTTGTTGCGTTGTCAAGCTGAAGCTTGGCGCTGCTCTGCGCCTGCTTGGCGGAAAGCAAAGACGTGTTCAGGTTTTCCTGAATATGCTTTTCCGCGTCGCTTTGTTTCTGCTGTGCGTTTTCCAGATCGCGCCTGGCGGCGTCCACTTTGTCCTGCGCGGCGTTGATCTGCGCGTTCAGCCCCGCGTTCAGAGTGCCGGAAGCATCGTTGTATTTTTTCTGGCTCGCCTGTATTTTCTGATAAGCCAGCTTCGCGCTGCTGCTCAAAACGGCCTGCTTTTGCGCGATGGTATCTTCCAGGTCCCTGGAATCCAGCCTGCAGAGCACGTCGCCGGCGGCGACGCGGTCGCCGACCTCCACGGGCAGCGTTTTGACGGAATAGTTCAGATCCGTATATACTTTTACGGAGTCGGTGCTTTCCACCACTCCGGTCGT
Organism: Caproiciproducens sp.; assembly: GCF_053840905.1. NCBI lineage: Bacteria > Bacillati > Bacillota > Clostridia > Eubacteriales > Acutalibacteraceae > Caproiciproducens > Caproiciproducens sp. Next base: position 143,869 of record NZ_JBNLXQ010000004.1, on the reverse strand, counting down.
ACCGACGGTGTTGCGCAGCTCGGTTTTGCTCAGGGGGGTGCACTGCACCGTTGGTACCGTGGAACTTTTTGGCAGAAAAGCGTTGACCGCAACCGCGGCGACAACAATCACAGCGACGGCGATCAGAATGATCTTTTTCCTCTTTTTCTTCACAGTGGTAAGTCACTCCTTCGTTTGTGGAACAAAAAGAACGTTGACAGTTCTATCCATTATGTACTATTTAATTAATACAATCATACAACCAAGGGGCAAAAATGTCAATATTAAGACTATAGGAATTCCGTGGAAAAGAGGTTAAATAATTGTGAAAAGAAATGGTGTATTCTGTGAACAATTACAGGCGGGGGCCGTCCAGAAGCTTCTGCCCCCCGGGCAGCTCCTGCTTTTTTCCGGTGCTTCTCTCCGCGGAGAATTCCGTCATGCAGCTCCAGTAGCGCTTTGGCATATGGCTCATCCGGCACTTCGGGTTGTGGCGGCCCCGCACCTCGATGGTGCGGTAGAAAAGACGCCAGAGTTCCCGGAAGGAACGTTCCTCCTCGTCCGGTTCGGGCATCTGGAAATCGTCCGCGGAAATGATTTTGGAGCGGTAGGGCTGATAGATCAGCGCCATGGCGTGCGTGCGGTCGTAAATCAGAAAGCGCTCCTCCGGGTATCGTTCCCGGAAATGTGGGGCCAAAAGGGGCAGCACGAGGTTTTTGGGTTCGATCTCGGCGGCCAGCGCGCCGTTAAAGACGGAAAAGCGAAGGAAGCCCTTCAGCAGGTGCGCTTCGTTGGTCAGGTGTTTGACCGCTTTCAAGAGCGTGTTTACCACGTCGTCCGCCAGCATATTCATCACCCGGGGACCATAGGAAAAGCCCATGCGGAGAAACAGCAGGATGGAAAGTTCTTTCCGTGGCAGGCACGTCAGATAGGCATGGCGCACGAAGTCCAGCGCGTCGTTTCCCATTTTTTGAGGGATGGAAGCCAGCACCCGGGCCGATTTTACGGGATCGGTCACGATTTCCCTTTGCGGCAGCAGAACGGTCTGCTCCGTGTCGGGCGAAAAAATGTCCGCGGGGATTTCACGTTTTTCGTAACTCTCAAAGACGCAGCATAAAAGCCCGTCAAAGCTTCCGTCGTAGCAGTAAATCAGATTTGGGCGGTCAGGCATTTTCGTATATCCTCCTGTGTCAGGCGCGGCTGTTCGAACAGGGAAAGCTGCTCCGGCTCAAAGCCCGCGCCCTGCTGGTACAGGCCAAGCGCGGTGTCGGACATCAGCGAGCGCAGCGCGGCGTCCTGCGTAATCTTCAGCCCGTCCGCAATTTTTCCGCCGCAGGTAATGAAGTACTGCGCCCGTTTCAGCACGACGCCCAGCTTTTTCAGCCCGTCGAAATCCAGCGGCCCGGTACGCCGGGCGGTGACGATGCGTTTGGCGCCGGTCACGCCGATTCCCGGCACGCGCAGCAGCTCCGAGTACGGGGCGCGGTTGATTTCCATGGGGAAACGCTCCATATGATTGAGCGCCCAGTTGCATTTCGGGTCGATATAAGGGTTAAAGCTCTGGTGGCCGGCGTCCAGGATTTCATTGGCGGAAAAACCGTAGAACCGCAAAAGCCAGTCCGCCTGGTACAGGCGGTGCTCCCGCAGAAGCGGGGGCTTTGTGTCCGTGGGGGGCAGCAGGGCGCTGTCGGAAACGGGCATATAAGCGGAAAAGAAAACGCGTTTCAGCCTGTATTTTTTATAAAGGCCCTCGGTCAGGTTCAGAATCTGAAAATCCGTCTCCGGCGTGGCGCCCACGATCATCTGCGTGCTCTGTCCGGCGGGGGCGAATCTGGGGGCGTGCCGGTACCGGACAAGGTCGGTGGTGTTTTCCTGAATCCGGTTCTGAATATATCCCATGGGTGCCAGAATGGAATGCTTCGATTTGTCCGGGGCCAGCAGCTTCAGGCTGCTCTGGGACGGCAGCTCGATGTTGACGCTCATGCGGTCGGCCAGCATCCCCAGACGGGAAATCAGCGCGCTGTCCGCGCCGGGGATGGCCTTTGCGTGAATGTATCCCGAGAACCGGTACTCCTCCCGCAGGATCCGCAGCGCCTCGATCATCTGCTCACAGGTGTAGTCCGGGTTCCGCTGAATGCCCGAGCTGAGGAAAAGCCCTTCTATATAATTGCGGCGGTAAAAGCCGATGGTCAGCTCCGCCAGCTCGCGCGGGGTAAAGGAGGCGCGGGGCGTATCGTTGGAGCGGCGGTTCACGCAGTACTGGCAGTCGTAGGTGCAGGCGTTGGTCATCAGCACCTTTAAAAGGGAGATGCACCGCCCGTCCGCGGCGAAGCTGTGGCAGATGCCGCAGGCGGTGGCGTTCCCGATCCCGCCGCGCGAAGCCTTTTTGTCCACGCCGCTGGAGGTGCAGGCCACGTCGTACTTTGCCGCGTCGGTCAGAATTTTCAGTTTATCGAAGACGTCCATGTCTTTCAGCTCCTCTATGATGGGGTCCGTTTCTTTCGGCGCCTACTTGCGGCGATGTGTTCATGAAGCAGGGAAACTCCTTCCGATGCGCCGGGCACGACGCCTCCCTCACGGAGGGAGGCAAACCCCGTCCGTATCCCTTCGTCAATGAAAAGCACAGTGGTATCGTATCTCACAGAGACACTTTGGGGATACCTGGGGGTGCAGGGGGATTTTGGACCTGCCGGTCCGGGATGCGCCTACGGCGATGCTTCCAGTCGGCTTATGTTCAATCGAAGTCTGATGCTCCGAAACTCCCTTCGGCGCGCCGCTTCCCTTACGGAGGAAAGCAGGGGTTCGGCTTCCTTCCAGGACTTTGCTCCATCATAACACAGAACATATGTTCTTGTAAAGACAGGGAGAAAAAATTTTTGAGCGGCGAAGCTTTTCAAACCCAATTTCAGTTTTTGCAAGCTGGAAAAATGAGTGCTCTTAACCGTAATGTTTCGAAAGCTATCGGCCCTGTTTTTGACCTTGAAGAGCGGATATTTACACAGAAGAAAAAATAAAAATCCTGTATGGAAGGGAATTCTTTGACTAATATTCCTATATATTATATAATGAATGCAGATATTATAAGAAAATCAGGCAAAATCGGACGGGTTTTGAAGAAAAAAGACAAAAAGTTTCATAAATTTATTTTTTAATAAAATCTATTGACTTTTGAAAGTTAATGATATAATATTAAAACACAACGAAAGGGAGAGCATTATGCTTACTGTAGAAAAAAAGAACCTGATCCTTTCCATGCTGCAAGAAAAACCGGTCGTAACCGTACCGGAGCTGAGCCGGGCGCTGGAAACCTCCGAGGTGACCGTACGCAAGATCCTGAATGAGCTGGACGGGCAGGGCCTTTTAAGACGTACCCGCGGGGGCGCGGTCAACATCTCCACCATTCGTGAATTTGAAGAAAAAGAAAAAGAGAAGAAGAACACGGGCGAAAAACGGGCGATCGCAAAAAAAGCCTATGAGTGCATCGACCCCACGGACACCGTTTTTATCGACGCCGGCTCCACCACGCTGGAGCTTGTCAAGCTGATTAAAAACGGCGGCAAGCGCGGGATTGTGGTGATTACCAACGCGCTGAACATCGCGTTTGAGCTTCTGGACGCCGACGATATCGAAATCGTATTTGTCGGGGGAAGCGTGCGCCACAAAGTAATGTCCTGCGTGGGCGGGTTTGCAGAAAATACAATCAACAGCTTGTGCATCGACAAAGCTTTTATCGGATGCAACAGCATTACGGTTGAAACAGGGATCACAACCGCAAGCCTGTATGAAGCGCAGATCAAGCAGTGCGTGCTCAGGGCCGCGCGCGAAACCATACTGATCTCTGATTCCACAAAATTCGGTCATACGTCCATGGCGAAGGTATGCCCGATAAAAAGTATTACCACCCTGATTACCGACAATCAGATTTCACAACAATTAAGAAATAAAATCGAGGGTACGGGAGTGGACCTCGTGCTTGTCGAACCGGAGGAGAAAGGAGAATGAGCGTAAGAAAACAGAATCAGCGTGATCGTGGTTAGAAAGAAAAAAACGGGAAAGAAGACTTGATAATGTTAGTAACTTTAAAAGAAGTATTAAAGATTGCGGAAGCGGAAAAATGTGCGATCGGCTCGTTCAATACGCCGAGCCTGGAAAGTGTTATGGCGGTGATTGGCGCCGCGGAAGAATTAGGGACTCCGGTTATTCTCATGCATGCGGAAATTCATGAACAGTTTACCCCTTTATCCGTTATAGGGCCCGTTATGCTCGGAATGGCGAACAGGGCAAAAATACCGGTATGCGTCCATCTCGATCATGGCGTGACGCTGAGCTATTTGCAGGAAGCTCTTCAAATGGGCTTCACCTCCATTATGTATGACGGCTCCATGCTGAGTTATGAAAGAAATGTCGCCAACACCTGTATCGCTGTTGAAATGGCACGCAAAACGGGCGCGTCGGTTGAAGGTGAAATCGGCGTTTTGGGAAAGGATGAAATGGGGACTGACCATACTGAAAAAAATGGGGGTCCGACACCGGTTTATACGAACCCGGACGACGCCGGGCGTTTTGTCCGGGAAACAGGAATTGACGCTCTGGCGTGTTCTTTTGGAACAGTCCACGGAATTTATTTGAAAAAACCGCAGCTTGACATGGGCGTCCTCGAGAGAGTCAGAGCCAAGGCGGACGTGCCTCTTGTCATGCACGGCGGCTCCGGAGTGAGTGACGCGGATTACAAAAGGGCGATTCAAAATGGGATACGCAAAGTGAACTACTACACCTATATGGCAAAAGCCGGGGGAGAGGCCGTTGCAGAAAAGATAAAGGAAAATCAGGGAGAAATTATTTATTATCACGATATAGCCAGATGGGGAATTGACGCGATGAAAGAAAATGTGAAAAAGGCCATGAAGGTTTTCGCGGGGTTGGATTAAAAACAATTCCTTATGATACCCGCTTTCTATCTGAAAAGCTCCGCTGAATACTCAAAACAAATCTTTCCCCGGCTATTTATGAAAACTTTTGGTTATAATAAGAGTTCATATTTCCCAAAAAGATTTGCCTTTGAAAAAAGAGAATTGTCGGGCAGTGAAAGGATAATGACTTTTGAACAAAATGATCAATAAACCTGAGAACATGATCCGTGAAATGATCGATGGATATGTCGCTGCTTGTCCCCAGATCATTCAGGCCATGCCGGAGTACAACGGTGTGACGGTGAGGCAGAAGAAGGAAAAAGTATCCATTGTAACGGGGGGCGGGTCAGGACTTGAGCCGTGGGTCATCGGCTATGTGGGCGAAGGACTGGCTGACGGTGCGGCGATAGGGAACCTTTATACCGCTCCGCCGTCACGGACAATTTTAAATCTGACCAAGGCCGTATATCACGAACAAGGGGTTATTTATGTCTGTACGAATCATGCGGGCGACGTGCTGAATTTCGAGCTGGTCGGCGAGCTTGCCGAAATGGACGGCATCCGCACGCGCTGTGTGTTCGTCGCGGACGATATCACCAGCGCCCCGCGGGAGCAGCAGAGCGAACGGCGCGGCGTGGCGGGGGTTGCGCTGGTGATGAAGGTCGCCGGCGCGGCGTGCGGCGCCGGGCTGCAGCTGGACGACGCGGTACGGGTCATTCAGAAGGCGAACCAAAACACGTTCACGTTCAGCGTGACGACTTCTCCGGGGTATTTTCCAAACGGAAATAAAATGTTTGAAATGCCGGACGGCTTTATCGAATACGGCATGGGCTTTAACGGAGAACCGGGCGTTTTGCGCACGGAGCTGAAGCCCGCGGACGAAATCGCGGATACCATGCTGAAATACCTGCTGGACGACAGCGGGATTTCCGGCGGGGACGAGATCGCCGTCATGGTGAACGGGTTCGGTTTTACAAGCTTTCTGGAGCTGTGTATCGTAAACCGCAGGATCAGCGAAAGTCTCCGCGAGAAAAATATTATTCTGCACGATCTTTTTATTGATAATCTTTTTTGCCCGCAGGGGACCGGCGGGTTTTCCATTTCGATCCTGAAGCTGGACGAGGAGCTGAAACCGTATTACGACGCGCCCGCCTATTCGCCGTTCTTCAAAAAACGCGGGCCGGGATACTGAGTCGTATAAAATCAATCGGAGGAGACAGGGAAATGAAGGACACCATAAACATACGGCAGACGAGGGATATGTTTCTTTTTGTTGCACACAAAATTGTGGACAGCGAACAACTCCTGACTGAAATCGATTCAAAGCTGGGTGATGGTGATCACGGATTTGGCATGGCACTCGGTTTTAAAGCGGTGGAAAAGGCGTTGGGGGAAAGAGAATTTTCCACCGTGGAAGATGTTTTTCAGGAAGTGGGCATGACCCTTCTGGATACGATGGGCGGCGCTTCCGGCGTGCTCTTCGGCACGATGTTTATCAGCGGTGTCGCCGGAAAGGAATCCCATGAGCGGGCCGACCTGGCGCTGCTGGCCGGAATTTTCCGCCAGGCGCTGGAAGCGCTGAAGAAAAGGGGCAGGGCGCGGGTCGGCGACAAAACCATGGTGGACGCGTTCGAACCGGCGGTCGCCGGGCTGGAGGAAGGCGCGGCAAAGGCCGTTTCCCTGGAAGAAGGGCTTGCCCTGTGCGCGGCCGGCGCGAAAAAGGGGATGGAATACACCCGGGAATGCGTGGCCCGGTTCGGCCGCGCAAAATCCTATGGAACCAGGGCGATCGGCCTTCAGGACGCCGGGGCGACTTCTGTGTGGATCATTTTTCAGGCAATGTCGGACTGGGCTTCAGAGCATAGATAAACATCACAATTACCATTTTAACAGGATGGGGTACAAAGAATGATAACCACACTTACGCTGAACCCGTGCGTCGACAGAACCGTAACCGTTGACGGCTTTACCTACGGGGGAACCAATCATGTGGAAAATTTCCGGTGCGATGTTTCCGGCAAGGGAATCAACGTCAGCATCGCGCTGAACAATATAGGGGAAGAAACCCGCTGCCTGGGCTTTAATTATATGGACGGCGGATCGCTTCTGACGGATTTTTTAAACAGCGAAAAAATCAGCAGCGATTTTTTAAATGTAAAAGGGCAGCTCCGCACCAATATCAAGATCTTTGACAGAAAAGCCAGTGTGATGAGCGAGTTGAACGAAAGCGGCAATTTCGTAAACGGGGACTGCGTCGCGGACCTTGTGAAGAAAGTGGAGGAATATCTTCCCAGAACCTCGCTGCTTGTGCTGGACGGCAGCGTGCCGCCGGGTGTTTCCAAGGATATCTATAAAACCCTGACGGACAAGGCGAGGGAATACGGCGTGAAAACCGTGATCGACGCCTACGGCGAGCTGCTTCTGGAAGGGATCAAAGCCGGCCCGTACCTGATTAAGCCCAACAAGGACGAGCTTGAGGAAGCTTTCGGCGAAAAGCTTTCGTCAAAGGAAGACGTCATCCGCGTTGCCCGGAAAATCATCGGACAGGGCGTCGCCATAGTCTGCGTATCCATGGGCAAGGGCGGCGCGATGCTGATTACCCAAGACAAAGCTTACTTCTGCGCGGGGGCGGATATTCCTGTAAAGGGAGTGCAGGGCGCCGGGGATTCTCTGGTGGCCGGCATGTGCTGCGCGATTGTGCGCGGTCTTTCCTGCGCGGAGATGCTCCGTTACGGCGTGGCTGTGGCGCACGGTTCCCTGACGCTGGAGGGTACCCAGATGTGTACGCTGGAAAGCTTCCAAAAAATGCTTCCGCTGATTCATACCGAAGAAATTGGGATAAGATAGGAGATTTTGATATGCCGTTAGTAACAACCCGGGAGCTTTTGCTGGACGCAAGGCGCGGCGGCTACGCGGTTGCCGCGTTCAATATCGAAAACATGGAAATGGTTCAGACCGTCATTCGGACGGCCGACGAAATGAGGAGTCCCGTCATCATACAGACGACGCCGGGAACAGTGAATTACGCGGGTTTCAACATGCTGCGCGCGATGGTCGCGGTCGAAGCGGCAAAGACGGATATGCCGGTGGCCGTGCATCTTGACCACGGCGACAGCTATGAGCGGTGCGCCGCGGCGATGGATTCCGGCTATACCTCCGTCATGATCGACGGCTCCAAGCTTCCCTATGAGGAAAATATCGCCGTTACCAAAGCGGTCGTCGACCTCGCGGCAAAAAAGAACATCGACGTGGAGGGCGAGCTCGGCAGGGTCGGCGGCAAGGAGGATACCCACGAGGTAAAAGCCGGGGAGGATATCTACACCGATCCGCAGCAGGCGAAGGATTTCGCCGAAAGGACGGGCGTCCGTTCGCTGGCGGTCGCCGTCGGCACCGCGCACGGCTTCTATCGGGGAGAGCCGAAGCTCGATTTCGGCCGCCTGGAAAAAATCGTCGGGCTCGTCAATATTCCGATCGTGCTCCACGGCGCCTCCGGCGTGCCGGACGAAGCGGTCCGCCGCGCGGTCGGGCTGGGCGTCTGCAAGGTGAATTTCGCGACGGAGCTGCGCGCCGCCCTGACCAAAGGGGTGCGCGAGGCCCTCGGGGACGAAGCCGTCTACGACCCGAAGGTGTTTATGAAGCTGGGCAAAAAACAGGTCGGGGAGGTCGTAAGGCACAAAATCCAGGTGTGCGGGTGCGACAACAGAGCCTGAAAAATATTTGGAACAGACGAATTTGGAGTAAATCCATTTTCATAAAATTTTAGGAGGATTAAAAATGAAAAGGTTTGGCAAATTATTAAGTATCGTTTTGGCAGCAGCGACCCTTATTTCCACTCTTGCGGCCTGTGCCGGCCCGGGTACCGCCGCCAGCAGCGAAGCCGCGAGCACGCCCGCTTCCGCGGCGGACGGTGCCAAAAAAGAGCTCACCATTGGCGTCAGCCTTCTGACCAGAGAGCACGTTTTCTACAACAACATTGAAACAGCGTTAAACAGCAAGGCAAAAGAACTCGGCGTAAAGCTCGTTGTTCAGGACGCCAATCAGGACGCCAGCAAACAGCTCAGCCAGGTTCAGGACTTCATCACGCAGAAGGTCGACGCGATCATCCTCTGCCCCACCAACTCCGCCGGCAGCAAATCCATGGTTGAGCTTGCGGAAAAAGCAAACATCCCGGTGCTGACAATGGACATTGAATCTGACGGAAACACCGTCTGCCACGTTGCCACGGACAATAAAAAGGGCGGCGAGCTGGCTGCCGAATATCTGGCAAACAACGTATTGAAGGATAAAAAAGGAAATGCGGCAGTGATCACCTATTCGGAAGTAGAAGCCTGTATCCAGCGCGAAAAAGGGTTTACAGAGTGGCTGCAGAAAAATGCGCCGGACATTAAGGTGATCGATATTCAAAACTATTCCGGAGATCAGGCGAAGGCCGCTGACGCAATGCAAAACATGCTGCAAAAGCACGACAATCTGGACGTAGTCTTTTGTGTCGGAGACCCGGCCGCGATGGGCGCGCTTTCCGCCATAAAATCCGCCAACAAGCAGGTTAAAATCATCGGCTTCGACGGCAACCCTGAGGGCGTAGCTGAAATCAAGAAGCCGGACAGCCTTTGGGTGGCGGACGTTGCGCAGGATCCCGAAAAAATCGGCGCAACCACGATTCAGGCCGCTGTCGACACCATAAACGGCAAGACCGTAGAAAAACTGATCGCGATTCCTCCGTATATCATCGATCAGTCCAACGCCAAATAAGTCTACCTGATTATTTTGCGGGGATGGGTGAGCCATTGCCTGTCCCCGCCATTTCATTTTGTATGGAAAGGAAGCATACAAATGGGGCGGAAACCGATTGTAGAGTTGTCCAATATCAATAAGTCCTTTCCCGGGGTGAAAGCGCTGTCCGATATTTCGGTAGATTTTTATCCGGGCGAAGTCCATGTTCTTTTGGGCGAGAACGGAGCCGGGAAATCCACGCTGATCAAGATCATCTCCGGAGTGTACCAGACCGACAGCGGAAGCCTGAAAGTCAATGGTGAAGAGGTGCGCTTTATGAACACCCGAGAGGGGCTGGCGCACGGGATCAGCGTAATCCATCAGGAATTGAGCGTAATTCCCGATTTGACCGTGGCGGAAAACATATTTCTTGGGCGCGAGCCGAAGCTCAGGGGAACCAATCTGATCGACAAAAAGACCATGAACCAGAAAACACAGGAGATTTTGGATTCCATCGGAGTCCGGATCAACGCAAAGGCTATGATACGCCGCCTGAACAACGCCGACAGGCAGATGGTGGAAATCGCCAGGGCGGTCTCGCAGGACAGCTCGCTGGTCATCATGGACGAACCGACCTCCTCTCTTTCCAACAAAGAGGTGGACGCGCTGTTCACTGTCATCAATAAATTGAAGACAAACAATGTCGCGGTTATTTATATATCGCACAGACTGAAAGAAATTACGGCCATCGGCGACCGCATCAGCATCCTGCGCGACGGGCAGCTGATCAGGACGGCCCTGTTGTCTGAAATTTCGGAGGACGACATGATTACCCTGATGGTCGGGCGGCAGATGACCCAGTTTTACTACCGGCCGGAAAAGGACGCGGTCAAGGACGAAATCGTGCTGAAGGCCGAGCATCTGACGCGCAGCGGCGTATTTGAGGACGTGTCCTTCGAGCTCAGGAAGGGCGAGATCCTGGGCGTCGCCGGGCTGATCGGCGCGGGCAGAACCGAAGTGATGCGCGCGATTTTCGGGGCGGATAAGCTGGACGGCGGAAAATGCTCTGTTTTCGGGAAAGAGGTCCGCTTTGAATCCCCGCGCGAGGCGATCAAGGCGGGAATCGGGCTGATTCCCGAGGACAGAAGAGGCCAGGGCCTGCTGCTGCAGAAATCCGTGAAGGAAAACACTTCGCTCGCCAGCCTTTACGCAAACTCCAACCGCGGGGTGATCGACCGGAAATGGGAAACGGACGTGGCCCGCGACTACATTCAGCGGCTCCACACCAAAACCCCGGACGAAAACGCGCGGACCAAGAACCTTTCCGGCGGAAACCAGCAAAAGGTGGTTATTGCCAAATGGCTGGTTGCGAAATCGAAAATCCTGATCATGGATGAGCCCACCAGGGGCATCGACGTCAACGCGAAAGCCGAAATCTACGCCCTGATGAAGGAATTTGTCGAAAACGGCGGGAGCATCATCATGGTATCGTCCGAAATGCCGGAGGTCATCGGCGTTTCCACCCGCATCATGATCATGCGCGAGGGACGCGTTTCGGGCACGCTCGACAATACCGATGTCGCCGAAAAAGATATCATGAAGCTTGCCAGCCTGAACGCTGGCTGAGCCGGGAGGCATAAAAATGAAAAATGAAATTGCTATGAAAAAGCTCAGGCATATTACCCAGGATTACACCATGGTGCTCTTTTTGGCGGCGCTGTTTCTTGTTTCCCTGATCTTTGTGCCGCGCTTCTCCGAAGTGGGCAACCTGATTAACGTACTGATGCAGATCACCATCAACGCGCTGATCGCGACGGGCATGACCTTTGTCATCCTGACCGGCGGCATCGACCTTTCCGTCGGCTCGGTCGCGGCGCTTTCCGGCATCGTGTCCACTTCCCTGATCCAGCTTGTGCCGAACGCCGGAATCCCGATGAGCCTGCTGGTGATTTTCGGAACCTCCCTCGTGGTCGGCGGCGTCTGCGGCACGATCACGGCGTTTAACATCGCGAAGCTGCGCGTGCCTCCCTTTGTGGCCACGCTGGCTATGATGAGCATCGCGAGGGGCCTTGCCTACGTCTATACCAACGCGAAGCCGGTATTCGGACTTCCGGACGCTTACGCGTGGCTCGGTCTCGGCTATATCGGGCCGATCCCGGTCATGGTCATCATCATGATTATCATTCTCGCGGTCGCTTTTCTGGTCCTGCGCCGGACCTGCTTCGGCCGCTATGTCTTCGCCGTAGGCAGCAGCGAGGACGTTTCCCAGCTGAGCGGCATCAATGTAAAACGGGTCAAATTTTACGTATACATCATCTGCGCCGTTCTGGCTGCCCTTGCCGGCGCGGTGCTCTCCTCCCGGCTGCAGGCGGGCCAGCCCGCGGCGGCCAACGGTTACGAGCTGAACGCGATCGCGGCGGTCGCCATGGGCGGAACCAGCATGAGCGGCGGGCGCGGCGGCATCAGCCAGACCGTCCTCGGCCTGTGCGTCATCGGGATCATCAACAACGCGCTCAGCCTTCTGGGCGTTTCCTCCTACTGGCAGACCATTGCCATGGGCGCGATCATCCTGATCGCGGTGATCTTCGATCAGAATAAAAAAGACCTGTAAAACAGACGGGGCCCCTGCGCTCCGCTGAAGTTCATGCGGAAACCGGAAAGGACGGCTGCTTCAATGGTGGAAAAAACGGTTCGATGGGGAGTCCTCGGCTGTGCGGGAATCGCACAACGGAAAGTGCTCCCGGGAATGCTGCATGCGGAAAACGCGGTCCTGCGGGCACTTTCCAGCAGGGGAAGCAGCGAGAAGCTGAAACGGTTCGCGGAAAAGTTCCACCCGCAAAAGACCTATGAAAGCTACGAGGCGCTGCTGGACGACCCCGATGTGGACGCAGTTTATATTCCCCTTCCGAACGGGCTGCACTGCGAATGGGTGCTGCGCGCCGCGGAGAAGAAAAAGAATGTCCTCTGCGAAAAGCCTCTCGGCGTGTCCGTCGAAGAGGTCAGGCGGATGAAGGCGGCGTGTGACGAAAACGGCGTGCTCCTGATGGAGGCGTTCGCTTACCGGCAAAGCCCCCTGACCCAAAAGGCGAAAAGCATTGTGGAATCGGGCGCTTTGGGTACGGTAAAATATATCGAGTCCTGTTACGGCTACAATCTGGAGAACGAGGCGGACGTCCGTCTGTCCGCAGCGCTGCGCGGCGGCGCGACCTACGACGTCGGCTGCTACAACCTGAACCTGATCCGTTACCTTGCGGGCGCCGAGCCCGTCCGGGTCAGCGCGTTTGGGAAAATTTCCGAAAAGCACGCGGTGGATACGGAAAGCTGCATCATGATGGAATTCCCCGGCGGCATCCGCGCCGTTTCTTACTGCAGCCTGACGATTTTCCGTTCCCACCGGTATCTGGTCATCGGCGATAAAGGGTCGCTGACCGTGCCGACCGAGTTCAATACCGAGGGCGAGGGGAAAATCCTTTTGACTTCGGAGGGGAAAACCGAAGAGCTCACCATAGACTGCCCGGACAACTACCGGCTCGAAATCGAGCAGTTCGGCAGGGCGGTGCTGGGGCAGGAACCCGGGCTGATCTCTTTCGGGGATTCTCTGGGCAATGCGGAGGTCATAGAGGAAGCCTTAAAACAAATTCAAAATTAAGTTCCGAAGCTTTTTCTTTTAATAAAACCCCTCTTTCTCAGGCGGGGACTGTTCCGGCAATCGGCCGGGACGGTCCCCGCTTTGCGTTCTATTCCTTTCTGTGTTCGATGATATCGGAGACTTCACAGTTTAAAATAAAACACAGCGTGTCAAGCGTTTTCATGGTAATGGCTTTTCCATGCTTCATTCTGTGCAGGATGTTGGAGGAAAAGCCATATTTGAAAATCAGTTGATATTCCGTCATGCTTTTTTGAAACAGGGTTCTGTAAAATGGTTGATAACTGATCATTACTATCACCTCAACAGTAGAGTAACATACTTAAAGTATTGACTATACTCAAAATATTGACTATAATGTACATTGAGGTGAAAAGAATATGCCGGATTATAAGAAAATGTACTGTTCTCTATTTAATGATGTTACACAGGTAATCAGACAGCTGCAGGCAGCTCAGCAAAAAACCGAAGAGCTTTATGTACATACGGATGAAACACCCGTCAATTTTCTCCGCGAAGAGGATCGCTGCCGCTATGGAAAACAGCAGAAAAATTAACATTTCCGTGTTATAATGTTAAAAAAATGAAGGGAATGAGGCTATGTGTCAATAGAATACCGGCATGAAATTACGGTGGAGGATTACAACGCGCTGCGCAGGGCGGTGGGGTGGGACCCGATCGAACCCGCTCAGGCAAAGGAAGGGCTGCGCAATTCCGCGTACATCATCTGTGCGGTGGACGGGGATAAAATCGTCGGACATGCCCGCGCCGTCAGCGACGGCGGGTACGTCGTGCTGATTTCAGACGTGATCGTCCGTCCGGACTATCAGAAAAACGGCATTGCAAAGACGATGGTACAGGGATTGATGGATTATTTTACCGCCCGGCTGAAGAGCGGTCAGGCGATCCTCTTTAACCTGATGGCCGCCAAGGGCAGGGAATCCTTTTATAAACAGCTCGGCTTTTCGGAGCGCCCCAATGACGAAGTGGGCGCCGGGATGTCGCAGTGGTTCAGAAAGAAATAAAATATACATATGGTATTATTTATGTAAAATATAAACACCGCATGTTCACGGGTTCGCCGTGAGCATGCGGTGTTCTGATTTCTGCTTTTCCCTGATTATCGCTTTTCGCCGGCGGCCGCAATGATTTTGATCAGCAGGTCGGCAACGCCCACGTTGTAGCCGCTGCAGGCGTAAATTCCCCGGCCGTCCCGCGCGACAATGGTGAGCGGCAGCTTTTCCGGGTCCACAAAGGTTCTGCGCGCCAGCGGGGCGGCGGTTTCGGCAAAGTCCGAGTAATAGACGCGCGCGCCGGGAATGGCTCTGCACGCTTTCGCAAAGGTTTCGTTCTCCCACGCGGAGCGGCCGCGGAGGATGAAAATCAGCTCGCAGCCGAGGGCGTTCAGCTTTTCCCGCGCCCCGATCAATTCATTGAGGATATGCTCCGTAGGCTCGCGGCCCTCTTCCAGCCAGATCATCACGGCGGTTTTTCCGTCCGTGACGGCGGCGGACGAAACGGGCTCGCCACCGCCGCCGGCAAGCTGGAAGGGCGGCAGCGGGATATCCACGAACAGGTCGGAAATCTGCGTTTGGAACAGGGAAACGGCAAGCGTCTTCGATTCCTGATCCGCAAGGCGGAAGCAGTACTTTTTGGCAAACTGGTTGCCGTTGGGCGTGCGGCTGGAGGTAATCAGCCGGTATTGGCCCGGAAGAAGGGGAAGCGTCAGCGCTCCGTCCGTCCAGACGGAGTCCGTCAGCTCCAGAGTCCGGTACACGCCGTCCTTCAGCACGGCGATGGTCCAGTTGTGCAGATACGACCAGTTTTCCCCGCCGCCCAAAAGGGTCAGCACGGCGCTGCCGCGGGATTCCCCGGGTATTTCCTGCGCGTTTTTGAACCTGCCGTTTTGGTAATACTGCGGATATAAATTAACAGGATTGATACGCGCCGGAATCCCCAGCGTGCGGCAGACAGCGGTAAACAGCACGCCGCGCCCCATTTCGTTTGCCTGTCCGCTGGAAAGGATCCCCGCGGGGGTGCCGGGCAGCCGTTCGCTGTCGCGTTCCGCCGGGCCCTCAAAGCGGGAAATGAATCCCCACACCCTTTCGGGCTGTTTGCGGAACGCCGCCGCGTCCTGTTCGTCCAGCAGGCCGGAAAGCAGTCTGCTGTAAGGCGTCAGCTGCTCAAAATGCGCCCGGGGGCAAAGGATGTAAGGGACAAAGATTTCTTCGGGATAATCCGCCCGGTACCGGAGCGAATGCGTGAAGTGCTCCGTTAAGAGGGCGGCTCCGACGTCGCGCCAGTCCTTTTCCGGCAGGGATTGCAGCATTTTCAGCTGAAGCTCCCGGGTTTCCCCGCCGAAATCCATGGAAAGGAAACGGTACAGCTCCTCAAAATTGCCTTCGGCGGCTTTCAGGACGGCCAGAACCTCCTGCGGGCGGGCAAAATTCGCGGCGAGCTTCTCGGCTTTTTCCTTTTGATAGAAGCTTTTGGCGTACTGCTGGCGTTTCCGTTCGGCGCCGTCGACGATCTGTTTTCGCCGTTCCTTCTGCTCCGGGGAAAGCAGCGAAAGATTCCGGGTGCTGTCCTTCGGCGCACGGAAGCAGAAATCCTCCCGCGCGTCCGGTTCGGCCCGCACTGCGCCGGAAAAGTCGACGGTGACGCCGTCGGTTTCCTCCGTATCGGCAAAGGCTTCCGTAAATCTTCCGCCCTTTTCCGCGTGAATGTGAACGCTGCCGAATCCAAGCGTGACCCCGGCCCGGCCCGCTTCGTCGGTGACGACGGCCGCCACCGGGAAAAATTCGGCGCCGTTGAGCAGCTCGAACCCCACGGTCACGCCGGGAACCGGCCCCGAAGCGTCCGTAACCGTGACGGTGAAGCGGCGCGCGTCCGCGTATCTCCGGATTTCGTTCAGAACGATGGTCTGCCCGTCCGTGCAGATGGCTTCCTCGTCCCCGATCGGCAGGAAGGATTTGCTGTCCATCAGCATGGAGCGCGCGGCAGCCTCCGTGAACCAGCCGCGGTTGAGCACCGGCTCCGGCTCGCACGCGCCGAGGAAGTACCATTCCCCGTCGCACCAGACCTCCACCCACGCGTGATTGTCGTCGCAGTGCGCCCAGCGGGGCGTATAGACCTGCCGCGCGGGAATGCCCACGCTGCGCAGGGCGGTGACGGCAAAGGTGGATTCCTCGCCGCAGCGGCCGTAAGAGGACCTCAGCGCGGTAAGGGGGGAAACGGTCCTCTCGTCGGTGGCCTGATAGGTGACGTGCTCGGCGCACCAGACGTTTACCTCCAGCGCGGCCTCCTTCATGCCCATGCCCCGGATTCTTTCTTTCAGGGCGTCATAAAAAAATCTGCGGCAGTCTTCTATCTTCTCATTGTTGATCCGGTAATATAAAACGTAATTCAGAAAAATATTCTCAGGAATCCGGCCGCCCCACGGGGAATGCTCCCTCAGGAACAGGCCGAAATCCGCATAGCTCAGGTAGAGGGAAAAATCGTAGTCCCCCAGGTCGGCGGACGGCATGGTGCCGTAGAAAAACTCCATGACGGTCCGCCGGCCGCACTCGCAGCCGTCCAGCCGCGAAAGGATCTCCCCGCCGCGCCGCCCCAGAGTGGACTGCGTTTTGAGGAACTGCCGGTGAACGGAGTCCTGTAACTCCTGTGAAAATATCATTTACATGATCCTCCTAACATACGCCCGGACCGCTCATTTGCCGGGGGACTGAATCAGATGGCAGGCCACCCAGTGGCCCGGCTCCGCCTCCACCATTTCCGGAGCCTGCTTTTTGCAGAGCTCCGTGGCTTTCGGACAGCGGGAACAGAAGTGGCAGCACTCCGGCAGATTGATCGGACTGGGGATGCTCCCCTGCAGCACGACGCGGCTGCGGGACTGCTCCAGGTCCGGGTCGGGCAGGGGGATGGCGGACAGGAGCGCCTGCGTGTAGGGGTGCAGCGGATTTTCAAACAGCTCCCGGCTGGAGGCCAGCTCCGCCATGCTGCCGAGGTACATCACGCCCACGCGGTCGCTGATGTGCTTGACCATGGAAAGGTCGTGCGCAATGAACAGATAGGTCAGCTGGCGCTGCTCCTGCAGCTTTTTCAGCAGGTTGATGACCTGCGCCTGGATGGACACGTCCAGCGCGGAGATCGGTTCGTCCGCGATGATGAAGTCCGGGTTGACCGCCAACGCGCGGGCAATGCCGATGCGCTGGCGCTGGCCGCCGGAAAATTCGTGGGGGAAACGGTTGGCGTGCTCCTCCTGCAGGCCGACGACCTCCAACAGGTCGACGACCATCTGGGCGCGCTCCTGCGCGGACTTCGCCAGCCCGTGCGCGTCGATCCCCTCCGCGATGATGTCCATGACCTTCATGCGCGGGTTCAGGGAGGCGTACGGGTCCTGGAAAATCATCTGCATCCGGCGCGAAAGCTCGTGGCTCTGCGCGCCGCTCAGCTTTCCGTGGACGTTGACCCCGTCGAACAAGACTTCGCCCCCCGTCGCGCCGTAAAGCCGGATGATGGTGCGGCCCAGCGTGGATTTTCCGCAGCCGGACTCGCCGACCAGGCCGAAGGTTTCCCCTTTGTAGACCGTAAAGCTGACGTTGTCCACCGCTTTCAGGGTCTGGTGTTTTCCCACGTTAAAATATCTTTTCAGGTTTTTCACCTGCAAAATCACTTTATTGTCAGTCATGATCTTCACCGTCCTTTTCGTCGTCCTGCTGCGCCCGGCTGTCCAGCAGCCAGCAGGCGGCGCGGTGCGTGTCGGAAAGTCGGGTGTATTCCGGCATGAATTCCTGGCAAACCTTTAGGGTGTGCGGGCAGCGCGCAGCGAACGGACAGCCCTTCGGCGGGTCCATCAGGTCGGGCGGCGTGCCGGGGATGGAGAAAAGCTGCTGGTCGTCCTCGTGCAGCTTCGGGATGGAGGCCAGAAGCCCCTTTGTATAAGGATGGGCGGTGCGGTAGAACAGGTCGCGCACGCTGCCGGTTTCGACCAGCTTGCCGCCGTACATGACGGCTACGCGGTTCGCGATGTTGGCGACCACGCCCAGGTTGTGGGTGATAAGGATAATCGAGGTATCGATTTTTCCCTGCAGATCCTTCATCAGGTCCAGAATCTGCGCCTGAATGGTAACGTCCAGCGCGGTGGTGGGTTCGTCCGCGATCAGCACCTTCGGGCTGCACGCCAGCGCGATCGCAATGACCACGCGCTGGCGCATGCCGCCGGAGAGCTGATGGGGGTACTGGGAAAAGCGCGTTTCCGGGTTGGACAGGCCGACCAGCCGGATCTGCTCGACCGCCTTTTCCTTCAGCTGCTCCTTTGTCAGGTCGCTGCGGTGCTCATGCAGGACCTCCATGATCTGTTTGCCCACCGTCATGGTCGGGTTCAGGGAGGTCATCGGGTCCTGAAAGATCATCGAGATGTCGCAGCCCCTGATCTTCTGCATCTCCTGCTCGTTCAGCGCGGCAAGGTCCCTGCCCTCCAGATGGACGGAGCCCTCCGCAATTTTGCCGTTTGTGGGCAGCAGGCCCATTATCCCCTTGACCGTGATGGATTTTCCGGAGCCGGACTCCCCCACGATGGCGAGGGTCTCTCCCTTTTCCAGCGAAAAGCTCACGCCGCGCACAGCCTGCACAACGCCGTGCTGTGTATGGATATGGACGTTCAGATTTTCAACTTCCAGAAGCTTACTCATAGCGCGTCCTCCTCACTGTCTCATTCTCGGGTCAAGCGCGTCGCGCAGCCCGTCGCCCAAAATGCTGAAGCAGACCATGATTAAAACGATGATCACGGCCGGAAAAATCAGCAGGAACGGAAAATTCTGAAGCACCTGATACCCGTTGTTGATCAGAACGCCGAGCGAGGCCTGCGGCTCCGCCAGGCCGATTCCGATAAAGCTCAGAAACGCTTCGGTGAAAATCGCCGACGGAATGGTGAACATGGCGTTGATGACGATGACGCCCACGGTATTCGGAATCAGATGCTTGGTAATAATTTCTCTGTTGCCGGTGCCCAGAACGCGGGCGGCCAGAACAAATTCCTGATTTTTCAGCTTTAAAATCTGCGCGCGCACCAATCGCGCCATATTGACCCATCCGGTGATGGAAAGGGCCAGAACAATGGTCCAGATTCCGGCGGGCATGATCATCATCAG
Source organism: Caproiciproducens sp. (assembly GCF_053840905.1). NCBI lineage: Bacteria > Bacillati > Bacillota > Clostridia > Eubacteriales > Acutalibacteraceae > Caproiciproducens > Caproiciproducens sp. Next base: position 124,469 of record NZ_JBNLXQ010000004.1, on the reverse strand, counting down.
CAGGATCACGATAATCAGCTGCGGGATGCCGACCAGAATTTCAATGATTCTCTGCATCACCGCGTCCACTCTGCCGCCGAACAGCGCGGAAACCGCGCCGAAGGTAACGCCGATAAAGAGATCGATAAACGCCGCGGCGACCGCGATCAGCAGGGAAATGCGCGTGCCCTGCCAGATGCGCGCCCACTGGTCGCGCCCGAACTGGTCGGTTCCGAACAGATGCGCCGCGCTGGGCCCGTTGTAGGTGTGCTGGTAATCGGTGTCGTAAAAGGTGTACTTCGAGAACATCGGCCCGAATACGGCCAGAAGAATGATCACAACCAGAATCACCAGGCTGACGACCGCCGCCTTGTTCTTTTTCAGCCGTAGCCAGCCGTCCTGAAACGCGGTCAGGTTGGGGCGGGCGATATGTTCTCTTTCGTCCTTATCCACCACGGCTTTTGTGAAAAGCTCCCGTGGGATCTCTATTTTCTGCGCCATGCCGTCACTCCCCTTTCCCGCCGGAGGCCAGGCGGATTCTCGGGTCGATTACCGAATAAAGGATATCGACCACCATCACCACAAAGATGTAGAACGCGCTGTAAAAAATGGTGATGCCCATAATGGTGGAATAGTCGTTCGTCTTGATGGAATCGACAAACAGGCTGCCGATGCCCGGGATGCTGTAGATGTTTTCCACCGCCAGCGAGCCGGTCAGCAGATTGACCACGATCGGCCCCAGAATGGTGACGACGGGAATGATGGAGTTGCGCACCGCGTGGCGCATCAGCACCTTGAGCTGGTTCAGGCCCTTCGCCCGCGCGGTGACGATATAGTCCTGCTCCAGTACGTCCAGCATTTCGGTCCGCATAAACCGCGCGATCATTGCCGTCACGCCGAACGACAGCGCGATGGACGGCAGAACGGAGCTTTTCCAGCTCTGCCAGAAGGCGACGGGCAGCACGCCCCATTTTAGACCCACATAATATTGCAGAAGCGCCGCGGCGACGAAGTTCGGCACGGAAACGCCCAGCACGGCGACCACCATGGTAAAGTAGTCGATGCCGCTGTTGTGCCGCCAGGCGGCGATGATCCCCAGGATCAGCCCGACGGAAAGGCCGATCAGGATCGCCTGGAGGCCGATCAGCGCGGACGGGCCGATCCGCCCCAGAATGACCCCGGAAACCGGCTGGCCCGTGTAGAAAAAGGAGGTTCCGAAATCCCCCCTGAACACATTGCCGATATATTTCCCGTACTGCACGATGACCGGATCGTTCAGACCGTATTTTTCAAGGAACTGCGCCTGCTGCGCCGCCGACAGCAAAGAGAAGCGCTCCGCGTCGAACGGGGTGCCCGGCAGCTTCTTCATCAGAAAGAAGGTCGTGGTGACGATGATCAGCAAGGTAATCAGCAGATACACAATCCGTTTACAGATATATTTGAACATTCCGTATGCCCTCCTTATCTCAGTGATGACAAAGAGGAGGTCATTGACGATCCTCCTCTTTGTCTTTATGGAATATAAGGTAAATTTATTTCAAGGAAGCATATTTGAATTCGATCGGCGGTCCGAACGGATGGGTGACCAGATTCTCTACGTTCGGTTTTGTCAGGTAGGCAAAGCCTCTGTAGAACAGCGGGGAAACAACCGCGTCTTCGGAAACCAGCGCCTTTTCGGCGGAGAGCATATCCTGCAGGCGCTTCGCGTCGTCGGTCTGTTTCTTCGCGTCGGCAATCAGGGAGTTGTAGGTGTCGCTCTTGTAGTTGCCGCGGTACGGCGTGCCGTTGGTCCAGAGGTCCATGTAGGTCATGGCGTCGTCATAGTCGGCGCCCCACGCGGTGACGGCCATCTGGTAGTTGTTGTCGTCCATCAGCTGATTTTTTGCTTTCTTGGTTTTGGAGTCGATCTTGACGTCGATTCCCAGATTCTTCTTGAATTCGCCCTGAATATAGGTGGCGACCGTCTTTGTCACAGAATCGTCTTCCGTCAGAAGGGTCAGGGAGGGCGCGCTGCCCAGCTCCTTTACGCCCTTGTCCCAGCACTCCTTGGCTTTCGCGGCGTCAAAGGTGGTGATGTCCCCGTTCAGCTCACGGAAGGACTTGGTGCCGTCGCCGAACATGCCGTTGGCAATCAGGCCGGTAGCCGGGGCGGAACCGTCCGCAAGAACAACCTCCGCCAGAGTCTTGCGGTCCACGGCGTAGCCGAGGGCAAGGCGGATGTTCTTGTTGGAAACCGCTTTGTTGGCAAGGTTGAACTGAAGGTAGTTGGTCCTGAATTCGCTGGTGGAGCTGAATTCAGCGCTGGATTTCATTGCCGGTACGTCGGAAGAGGAAAGCGTTACCCGGGAGAGCTCGCCGGACTTGTAGGCGTTGAGCGCGGTGGCCTGCTCCTTGATGATGCGGACGCTGACATTGGAAACCTTGACGTTTGCCGCGTCCCAGTAGCCGTCGTTCTTCTTGAGGGTGCTGCCGCTTGCCGGGTCATAGGCGGCAAGGGTGTACGGGCCGCAGTAAATCATATTGTCCGCCTTCAGGCCGTAGTTTGCGCCCTGTGACTTGACATATTCCTCGTTGAGAGGGAAGAACATGGGCAGAACGGTCAGCCTGACAAAATAAGGGGTGGGCTGTTTGAGCCTTACTTCCAGAGTTTTGTCGTCGAGCGCCTTTATTCCGACGTCCTCCGCCTTGGCCTTGTTGTCAAGGTACTCGGCGCCGTTTACGATGTAATCCGTCATAATGAAGGAATAGCCGTTGGTGGCGTCCGTGCTCATCTGCTTGAGCCACGAGAACACAAAGTCCTTTGCGGTGAGCGCGGTGCCGTTGCTCCATTTCAGGCCGTCCCTCAGGGTAAAGGTGTAGGTCAGCTTGTCGTCGGATACCTTGTAGCTTTCCGCCAGCGCCGGTTCCGGCTCATGCTTTTCGTTCAGGCGGTAAAGGCCCTCGGATACGTTGTTCAGGATGGTAAACGAGTTGTTGTCGGACGCGGCCCACTGCACCAGAGTCCTGATTTCGTTGGTGTCGTAGACGGTGATGGTGCCGTCCGAAGTCTTTGCGGCGTCTTCGGACTGGGCCGGGCCGGATGCCGCTGCGCTGCTCGCCGTGCCGGTAAAGCCGCAGCCGCCGGTTGCCAGTGCCATGGAAGCCGCCAGAATCAGCGCAAGCAGTTTGCTCTTTTTCATAAAGGAATCACTTCTTTCTTTTATAATGGATATTTTTAAATTCTGTACAAAGTAAACAGTTTCTTTCTACAGAATACCGCTGATGGGGAATGCGGCGGGTGAATGATTTCCGTTTAAAAGATGCAAAATTATTAGTTTGTTTTGTTTCCGAACTATTAACAGCTATGATATTACCACCAACTCCGGAAAATGTCAATCGAAACAACCGTTTTTTATTTAAAATCCGGGTATTGTAATTCCTGTTTTCTCATGATATGATGAATAAAAAAGTTCGTACAGAGTACGAACGAAACCTTTTTGAACGGATCGTGATGGACATCAAACAGACTGTGGACCAAACGCATATCAGGTCAATCAACCAAAGGGTGATTCTGGACAAAATCTATAGCGACGAGCCGATTTCCAGGGCCGAACTGGCGCGTGAGCTGTTCATCAGCAAGTCCGCTATGACGGAAAATATTGCAGCTTTGCTGAACATGGGCATCATACAGGAGTTCGGCGAGGGGGTTTCCATGTCCTCCGGAGGAAGAAAACCGATTTTGTTGAAATTTAACAAGGCATACCGGTATATGATTGCGATCGAGCTGAACTTCGAGGACCCGATTTTCGTGCTTGCGAATCTGGGCGGGGAGATCATCAATAAATTTACGGTGAACATTTCCAATGATTCCCCCTACGCCACCAGACTGGAGCTGGTGCTGAACGCGGTCAGGCTTCTGCTTTCCTCCAACAACCTGACCAGCGGGGACCTGGCCATCATCGCCATTTCGTGCCCCGGCATCTATGACCCGGTCAACAGGACCTTTTTTGCCAACTCCAATTTTGCCAACTGGAACATGGGCGATTTTTCGCGGAAGATGGAGGAGTGCTTCGGCACCTCGGTGCTGGTGGTCAACGACGTGAACGCGGCGGCGGTGGGAGAGTTCACCAGCGGCGCAGGGAAAAATTCCAGGGACCTCGTATACGTCAGCGGCGGCCTGGGGCTGGGCGCGGGCATTATCCTGAACGGGGAGCTTTACGGGGGGAGCGCCAACTGCGCCGGTGAGATCGCGAACGAGATCACCATCCAGAACGAAACATCCCGCGCGCGCGGGATGTCCTTCAACAATCTGGGCGGCTCGGCCAACATCTACGGGCTGACGGACAGAATCCGCGGGGAAGCGCCGCAGGGCACGCGGGACGCTTTTGCCGCGCTGGGCAAAAGCCCCGAAAGGATCGGCTTTAAGGATATTATCCGGGTGTGGCGGGACGGCGACCCGTTCCTGAAAGCCTGTGTGGACGACATTGCGGTCATTATCGGCGGAAGCATTTCCAACATTGTCTGCCTGCTGAACTGCGATCTGGTGATATTCGGCGGGGAATATACCGTCTTCCACGCGCAGATGCTCCCGATCATCAACCGGATCGTGCGGGAAAACGCGTTTGCCCCGGTACAGGTGGTTCCCGCCCTGCTGGAAAAGAATTCGGGAATATACGGCCTTTTTGCGCTGTCCAAAGAGGTGATCTTCGACAGGCTGTGCAACCAGGGCCACGAACGTACCTGATCAGGCTTCTTTTGCGCCGCGCACCATGGAAGCCGCCGCCTCTTCGATCGCGGCGATTTTATAGGAGCTGTTCCACCGGTTCACGCCGATAAAATCATAGACCTTTGCGCTCAGATGACGGCAGAGCCGCTCCATCTGCTCCAGACAGCTGATCATCCCGTTGCCGGAGCCGCCGGGAGAAGCGATCAGCAGGACGGGCTTTCCGGCCATTGCGCCTGACTCGCCCTTTCTCGCCTCACAGCGGCGGAACCGGTCGAAGAAAGCCTTCATCGCTTCGGTCATATCCCCCCAGTACACGGGGGTGTCAAGGACCACGGCGTCCGCCTTGGCGATTTTTTGCTGGATCTGCGTGAAGCCGTCCACCCCGAAGACGCAGGTGTGCTCGTCGCGGCAGATTCCCCAGCCGTCGCCGCACATGGCGCAGCGGACGAGGCCGTAATCGCACAGCCGGATGATTTCGCAGTCCGCTCCCCCTTTCTTCGCGCCGGCGTAAGCCGCCTCCACACAGGAGCAGCACAGGCCTTCCGTTTTGGGCGTGCCCGACAGAATCAAAACCTTCATTTGAAAAATCCCCTTTTCTATGTATTTTTTAACGGCGTACCGTAAAATCCGATCGCTGTACGATAGGATAACAGCGTATAGAAACGATCATTGGCAAAGCTGGTATCATCGCTATTATACCACGGGCGCGGCGCGCCTTCACGGGAGATCAGTCGGAACGGCAGAGCTTCATGAGCGACCGGTTCATTTCATCAAAGCCCTGCTCGGAGGAAAGAACCACCAGATAGTCGCCGGGCAGAATCTGCGTTTCCCCGTTGGGGACCAGCTCCTTTTTCCCCCTGTGCAGGGATACGATCAGCGCACCCTCCGGCCAGCTGACGTCCTTCACCTTTTTTCTGGAAACCTTGGAGCCCGGCTCCACCGGAATTTCAATGATGGCGCCTGCCTTTTTCCCGCCGGCGCTATCCTTTTCCCCGTCGGTCAGCCGTTCCAGCAGCACTTCGTAAATCGGGGAGATTTTCAGCACATCGGAGGTAAGCAGCGCAATAAAAGCGACTGCCGCGACGGGCAGCAGGTGCACCAGCGAACCCGTCATTTCCGCCATCAGCAGGATGCTGGTGACGGGCGCTTTTACGGAACCGGACATGGCTCCCGCCATTGCGCAGACGCAGAACGCGGGAATATAGTCCGCCGACAGGCCCCATACGGTAATCAATTTTCCGAAAATACACCCGGTCATGGCCCCCAGGGAGAGGATGGGCATAAAAATACCGCCGGGAATCCCGCTTCCGAAACAGACGCAGGTGAAGGCGAGCTTCATAACCAGATAGACCGCCAGCAGGGAAACGCTGATCTGGGCGCTTTCGGACAGCCGGATCAGATTCTGGCCGCCGCCCAGCACCTGAGGGATCAGCAGCCCGCAGGGCAGGGCGAGAAGCAGCGCGGCGCCGGGCCGCAGAAAAGCGGGCAGCTTCGCGTAGAGCTGGTTAACGTCCAGCAGTCCCTTGTTGGCAGCGGCCCCCACTATTCCGGAAAGAATCCCGAGAGGCAGCAGCAGGCCGTAATATCGGATGGGCAGCTGCGGGATATCCGTATAATTCAGCACCGGCTTCAGCCCGAAAAAGTATTTTGACACCAGATCGGCCGTCAGCGCGGCCGTGGTCGCGCCGATCAGGATATTGGGGGAAAAAGTCCGGTGGATCTCCTCCAGCGCAAACATGATTCCGGACAGCGGCGCGTTAAACGCGGCGGAAAGTCCGGCCGAAGCGCCCGCGGTAATCAGACAGTTTTCCTCCAGCTTGTTTTTTCCGGCCCTCTTTGCGAACGCCTGCCCGCCGGCGGCCCCGATCTGGATGGACGGACCTTCCCTGCCAAGGGAAACACCGAAAAAAGACGTCAGGATTCCCGCCAGATAACGCACAAGCAGTACGGTGTGCCACTTGATTTTCATTCCGAACAGGACGATTCCCTCAACCTGCGGAATTCCGCTCCCCTTCGCGTACGGCTCCAGCTTTATCAGCCGGTAGGTAAGGTATCCCACAATTGCGATGAGGCACATCCACGGCAAAATATAAATCGGATACAGCCGTAAAAACTGATACGCCTCCAGCGATTTTTCGGTGCCGAATTCAATCCCCAGACGGTAAAGCGCCACCAGAAGCCCCGCGATCATTCCGGCGATCACTCCCTTATAGGTAACGCTCCATTTCAGTCTGTTCAGATCGGACAGCATTTGATACGTTCTCGATTTTTCCATTTTTCCGCGCGCCTCCGCTTTCTCTGCATTATTATACCATAAATTCCGGTGTAGGGAATCCTTTCAAAAAAATGTAAGGTCAAGTTGACATAAACGCGTTCCTGCGCTACTATATATGTAAGGGAACCTTTCCTTTGGAGGGCTGAATGTGAGAAACAGGGTCAAAGAGCTTCGGGAGCTGTTTGGGCTGACCCAGGAGCAGCTGGGCGAGCTGGCGGGTGTGTCCAGACAGGCGATCAATGCGGTCGAAACCGGAAAAAACGAGCCCTCCGTCTGGCTTGCGTACGATATCGCAAGGGTATTCGGGGAGCCGATCGAGAGCGTATTTTTGTTTGAAGACAGTGAGAGAAAATCGAGGGCGGAATCGAGCAGGAGGGTGACAGATGGCGCTGCGGCAAATCAGAACGTTTGACGATGAAATTCTTCGTAAGGTCTGCAAACCCGTCGCCGGGGTGGACGGCCATATCCGCCAGCTTCTCGGCGATATGGCGGAGACAATGTACCATGCCCCGAACGGCGGCGGGCTGGCCGCAAATCAGGTCGGGATTCTAAGGCGTTTAGTCGTCGCCGATATGGGAGAAGGGCTTTTTAAGCTGGTGAATCCTGAAATCGTGGAAGAAAGCGGCGAGCAGACGGTGATCGAGGGATGCCTGAGCTTCCCCGGGATCTGGGGCCGGCTGAAAAGGCCGTCCCATGTCGTGGTAAAGGCTTTGGATGAAAACGGAAAGCCGATCGTTTTGGATGTCACGGGAGAGATGGCAAAATGCCTCTGTCACGAAATCGACCATCTGAACGGGATCGTCTTTACGGAAAAAATTCTGGAGTATGTCAATATTGAAGAAATTGAAGAACAGGAATAGAGTCCTGAAAACAGTTTGAGACCGCCATGTTTTTGGCGGTCTCATTTGCAACAGGGACCCTCCTCCGGAGGGGGCGGTTCACGGTTCGCCGCGCTTTGCAGTGACCGGGTCGGCCGCCGGTGCTTTCTTTTTGATAAACACGAAATGATCGTCCGAGGAAAAATCCTTATGATAAGTATATCCCAGACGGTGAAAGTCTTTGACGGCGCCGGGGTCCGTTACGGCGTTTTCCGCAAGCCAGCGGACCATCTCCCCGCGGGCCATCTTGCACAGGGTACCCTTTTCCACGACCTTGCCTTCTATGAATTCCCCAAAGGTGCAGGTGAGAAAGCGGACCGATCCCGGCAGATGCCGCGAAACCGCCCTGCTATATTCCTGAGAGGCCAGATTCAGGATAAAACCGGTCTCCGAACAGAGCTGGCGCGCCGGTTTTCCTCCCCAGAAGGCATAGAGGTCCTTCTTTCCGTTTACCGACAGCTTCGCCTGCATCTCCAGACGGTAGGGCGTCACCCCGTCGAAGGGGCGCAGGAGACCATAGAATCCCGATAGGATGCGCAGATGCTCGTCGATGTATGCAAACTGTTTGTCCTCAAACACGCCGGGGGCCATGTACTGGTACTGGATGCCCTCGTAAGACAGAATAGCGGGAGTCAGGTTTTTATACAGGTCCATCGTCTGTACACGCCCGTAGTTGAGCGCGGCAATCGAATCGCTGCAGCGCCACAGGCGCTTCAATCCGGCGCAGTCCATGCCGCGCAGAGCGGAAAGCAATGCTTCCGCCTCCGGTAAAAACTGCGGCAGGCTTTCACAGGGCAGGCTGTCGGTGTCTGTATTCATTTTCTTCGCGGGGGAAATGATGATTCGCATAGGCTTCCAACCTTGTATTCGGAGTGGGGCATGGTTTTTGTATTTGGGAACCATGATATCAAAAAATCCGGAATAATGCAAGATACCGGACCGGATGCCCATTTTCCGTATTTCGGTAAAAGGAAGCAGTTTGCCATATTTGCGTTCTCATTGTATAATAAAAAACATCTATTCCCCGGCCTGCGCGGAATTTGCTCTGTTTCTCTGAACGCATCCCGTTGTTTCCGTTCTATCATCTTAAGGAGGGTATGTATGACCGAAAAAATTACGCTGGACAAACTGCAGGCGAACCTGGACTTTTTTCACAAAATGTATGATGCGGTCCGTCTTGTGGACCCCGTGCAAAAAAAGGTTATGGAATACCGCAATAACGGTACGGCCGAAACGTGCGAAGAGTGTTACGCCTATTGGAGCAGCGGGCGCATCTGTGACAACTGTGTGTCGATCCGGGCTCACCGGGAGCAGAAGAGCTTTATGAAGCTGGAGTACGGCCCCGATGTGATTATGCTGGTCACGGCCCTGCCGATCGACTCCATGGAGCGCCCCGTGGTATTGGAGACCCTGAAAAACACCACGGATACCATGATGATCGGCACAGGCGAATACCATAAGTGCCAGGTTTTGTTTAACGCGGTCAGGGATATCAACGATCTGGTCATCCGGGACGAGCTGACGTCTTTGTATAACCGCCGGTTTTTGGATGATCGTTTGCCCGCCGATATTGTCGGCGCGATGGTGGGCCGGAAGCCGCTGTCGGTTATTTTCATCGATATTGACAATATGAAGACGGTCAACGATACCTTCGGTCATGCGGCCGGGGACCTGGTCCTGAAATTCGCGGCGGCGACGATTCAAAAATGCATCAGAAATGCGACGGACTGGGCGGCCCGCTACGGCGGCGACGAATTCGTTGTTTGTCTGAGCAATACCGGAAGCGAGGAGGCGCACCGCGTTTCACAGCGAATTTATCGGGATTTTGATCAAGCGGCGTTCCCCATACAGGACAGCGATATTGGCATTAAGGTATCACAGGGAGTGGTGACAATGCCGGACTCCGGCTTAACGGCGGAGGAGATCATCAAGCTGGCCGACAAAAAAATGTACGAGGCGAAAAAACGCCACAAAGGAACGGAAAAATAAACTTCAGGCCTCGCGGACAAACTGCAAAGTGCAAAGCGGAGCGCGATTGAAGTCGGGAAAGCTTCGAAGCGATTCGTCGGAACTTTAAAGAATACAGACAATCATGCATACAATGGGACGCCAGTCCTGCCCTGTAAAACAAAAGGGGCATGCCGCAAATTTTACGCGGCATGCCCCTTTCTCTGTTTTTCTTATCGCCTTAGCGAACCGAACCTATTTCTTTTCCCGGCGGAAGCACATAAACCAATCCAGACAATACTGGTCGCCGGTCTGATTATCCATGCGTTCCTTGGCGGTGCCGCAGGAGCCGGCGGTGGGAACGATCACGTCGTCGCCGGGACGCCAGTCGGCGGGCGTCGCCACATTGTCGCTGTCGGCTTTTTGCAGCGCGATCACGATTCTTTTGATTTCGTCAAAGTTGCGGCCGGTGGAAAGCGGATAATACAAAACAGTGCGGATTTTGGCATTCGGATCAATTACAAATACCGCGCGCACCGCCTGGGTATTGGACTGTCCGGGCTGCATCATGCCATACTTGTTGGCGACTTCCATTCGGATATCCTCAATCAGCGGGAACTTGACCTCTATGTTCTTCTTTCCGTTCCATTCGAGTTCCTGAATCCTGCGCAGCCACGCGATATGCGCATAGAGGGAGTCCACCGAAAGGCCGATCAGCTCGGTATTCAGCGCTTTAAACTCATCCGCCATAGAGGCAAAGGTCATAAACTCGGTGGTGCACACCGGCGTAAAATCGGCGGGGTGGGAAAAAAGGATGACCCATTTCCCCTTGTAGTCCTCGGGGAAATTGATTTCCCCCTGCGTGGTCACAGCCTTAAAGCTCGGAGCGGTATCCCCGATCAAGGGCATTCTTACGACTTGCATTTCTTCCATGTTCACATTCTCCTTTTTATTTTAGAAATCTTATATAGGTATTATAGCAGTGGAACCAATCCGCTTCTGTAACGAGATCACAGAAGAGCGGCAAATCAGTTTCAGGGCCGGTCAGGCGGAGCGGCCGCCCAGCTTCCAGCCAATGGCTGTTTTGCGCGCGGGTATAAGACGGATGCGCTTTTAAGCGACTACGGCGGCATCCGGGCGCCTTCCGGGTACTGCTCCTTAATCCGCCGTACCTGTTTGTGATCCATAAACCTATTTCATACTTCCAAAGTCTGATAGACAGTCGCCGGTGCTTTCCGGTGAAAGTTCTGTGGCGTCAGGCAAGTTTTCCGGCAATAGGGAACGACAAAAAGCGGAGCGTGTGTCCACTCTCCGCCAAGGTCCCAAAAAAATTTTCGAGCGTTCTCCCCGTTTATATACTCATAAGCTTAAAAAAAGCCGCATCAGCTCGTTTTCCATCCGTAGCCCTTTATTTTCCTCCTGAAGCGCTTTTATGGCTTCAGCCGGATAGGGCTGCGAAGGACCGCTGTTGGCGGCGGGGTTCGCTTCCCGGCCTTCTATAGTCCCACGGTTTATGGACGGCTGTATCTGCTCCCGGACAGTTCCGTCGGAACGCCGAACGCGGCTTCTATCATTGTTCTCTATCATGGGAATTCCTCCTGTCACCGTTTGATATATCCCTCGGGAAGATTCTTACCCGGTGTTTCCGGGCCGGCGGACTTCTTTTCCGGGAACGGCCGCTTTAGCCCGATCGTGTTGGTTAGAGGGGACGGATGGTGTATTCGGCGATCCGGCCGTCCTTTGACAGCGTCGCGGCGCCGATGCACGGAAAAGTCGAACCGTCAATCAGGACTTCGTATTCCATGGAGTTTTCATTGAGTTTTATCAGTCTGGCACTCATCCGATAGGAGGCGAAAAGAGCGGCCCAAAGAACCTGGATGCGCTCCTCTCCGATGGCCACTAAATCCGGAAGCCCATGGGTCCTTCTTGCGCCGTCGTCGAACTTGCCCTCCTCCGTGAAAAGCCCGGAAATTTCCTTTGCGTCGCCGTGATTGATCCCTGCCAGATATTTTTCCAGAACCGTCATGAATTTTCCCCCTTTCTGTTTTAACAAAGATTCCATCCTGCGGGGCGTTTCCCCTCTTCTCCTTCTTTGTGCCGTTACCAGATACCGAGCCTCCAGGAATCCTCTTTCAATTGAGAGCGGAAATCCGGATGGGCGACCGAAATCAGATTGTCGACCCGCTGGCGGACGGTGCGGCCGCGCATCGGTGCAATCCCGTATTCGGTGACGATATAATCGACAATATTACGGGAGATGGATACGACGGAACCCGGCGTCAGACAGGGCCGGATGCGGGACCGTTCGCCGCCGTGCACGGTGGAACTGAACGCGATGATGCCGCGTCCCCCCTTCGAGTGAAACGCTCCGTAGGCAAAGTCGGTCGCACCGCCGCTTGCGCTGTATTGGCGTGTTCCAATGCTTTCGCTGCAGACCTGTCCCGTCAGATCCACTTCCAGAGCGGAATTGATTGAGACCATGTTTTCATTTTTTGCTACGATTTCCGGGTTGTTCACGTAACGGGTCGGATGCAGCTCGATAAAATCGTTCCGGTCGATAAAATCATAAAGGTGCCGGTTGCCGTAAACAAAACTGCCAATGCATTTTTGGGGATGGAGCGTCTTGCGCGTACAGTCGACCGCGCCCGCTTCAATCAGATCCACCATGGACGACGTGATCATTTCGCTGTGTACGCCGAGGTGTCGTTTTTCCATCAGTGCGCCGGCCACCGCGTTGGGAGTGCCGCCTATCCCCAACTGGATGCAGTCCCCGTCCCTGACCAGGGAGGATACATACTGCGCGATTGCTTTTTCTACCTCCGTTGGCTTCTTGTTGGGCAGCGAGGGAACGGGGGTATCAACTTCAACAATGCAGTCGGCCCGCTCCACCGGTATCGCTGTTTCCCCATAGACAACCGGCATGTTCCGGTTGACCTCCAGAATCACGGTTTTTGCCGTGGAGAGAGCTTCTTTTTCCCACTGGAGGCTCAGGGACATATACAGGTTGCCCCGCTCATCCATCGGGCTGACCGAGCAGATAAAGACGTCGCCTTTCAGGCTGACTCCTTCTTTACAGTAAAGCATGTCGTGCAGATGAACGGGTACGAGAGAACAGATACCGGCGTCATGGCCCGCGCGGGCCGCCAGGCCGAAGAAAAACGATTTGGTTTCGATTTTGCCCGCCATGGACGGGTCCGTCATAAACGGATAAGAATCGATTTCAAGAGAGGACCAAACATGCACGTTCTGTACACGCCCGGCGATGGTATGAAGCTGCTTGGCGATGTTGACCGGCATGCCGGCCGCGCAGCCGAGCATTACTTCGTCGCCGGAATGGATTCTCTGCAGGCTTTCTTCAATGGAACATTTTCTGGATTCATATAAACGGCAAATGTCCATGGCTGCTTACCCCTTCTCCCGAGTATTCTTTCCCTCGAACCGGACAGTCCGTACTTCCGGACCGACTGCGCGAATCAGCCGCGGCCGGGGCTGGAACTGCGACAGCCCGGTTTTCCTTTCGGAAACATCACTCCCCGCGGTTGGGGTCTTGCACCGTCCGTTCAATGGCTTTCATCGCCATCTTCACAGATTCGGTGTTTCCGAACAGGGCGAGGGTGGTAATATGCTGAGGACAGCTGCCCGTAATTTCCGCCGCAAAGACCTTCCCGGATTTCTGCCCGATATCGGCAAAATAGAACAGGTTCGGCACGCTGGTCTGAATGAGGGCGACGGCTTCGAAGTGCATCTGATCCAGAACGGACCGGGCTTCCGCAGACAACCGCCGGCGGAGCATTGCCACGACATCCTTTCCGGGAGAGTAAATAACGCAGCTGTTCTGCATGGACGCATCTCCTTTCTTCCGAAACAAAAGCCGATGCGGACTGCCGGTCGGCCGGAGCGCGATTTCCTCGTTTATATGTATGATACAAAAAATTCGGTTTGAGCACACGATCTTTCTTTGCTGAAATCCATACAACTTTTGCAGAATCGGGCGGAATGTAAAAACGGGGATTTTCCAGCGGAGTCAGATGGTGGGGCCTTTTCGCACTCCTTCTTGGCTGTTGATATGCAGCAGCCGGTATCCGCTGGGCGAGATCCCGATCTTTTTTTTGAAAAGCCTCCGGAAGGAGCTCGGTTCATTATATCCGGTTTCCTGCGCGATCGTTTCCACAGTCTCGTTCGTCGTGAGCAGCAAGAGTTTGGCCATTTCCAAACGGCGCTTAATCAGGTAGTCCACAAAATTGATCCCGGTCTTTTTCTTAAACAGACGGCTCAGATAAAAAGGGCTGAGGTAAAGTTCATGGGCGATATTGTCCAGCGAAACGGCGACATGATTCTCCAGATTTTCTTCAATCAGTTCTTTGGCCCGGTTTACCTGTTCATACCCAACGTCAAGGGTATATTGGTTGAATATGCTGACGGACATTGAGACGAAAGATTTGAGACGCTGCTCAATCATGTCCGTCGACCTGGCCGCCACCATTTCGTCGACAAAAGTGTGGTAGGCAAGGTACAGTGCCTCCGGACAGTTTTTCCGTCCGCCGGAAAAATAAAGCAGGGCGGTGGAGAGCTCGATCACGCGGGTGCCTAATGTAAGAACGTCCTGCCGGCAGGTGCTTTTCATATCGCACCAAATTTCGTTTATCAGGCGGGTGGATTCGCAGGCGTTCCCAAGCTGTATTTGGTCGAACATCTCCCGAAAGACGGGAGGAATGTTCTCCACGTAACTTTTTTTGGCGGACTCTTCCAGCGTGGTCTGCGCCTCTATTTCCCCGGTGAGCTTATCGACCAGATTCAGAAAATCGGAGGATCTGAGCGGCTTGAGAAAATAGTCGCTCGCACCGATGCGCAGGGATTTCTGAACGTAGTCGAAATTGTCAAAAGCCGTAATAATGACAATTTTCATCCACGGGTAGGTCTCCTTCAGAATTTGCGAAAGATGCAGCCCGTCCATCCCTGGAATTTTGATATCCACGAGCACGATGTCGGGCGGGGAATTTTCGATCGTGGACAGCGCCTGTTTAGCGGAAAGCGTCTGGCCAAGATACTGAATCTCGGGACGATTCTTTTTTAAAATGTGCTCAATCACCTCTCCCTCAAGGGGATAATCATCTACGACCAGCAGCTTAATCAAGACGATTCCTCCTTTTTGTCTTCCCAATATGGAATGCAGAGGCTGATTTTGGTTCCGATGCCCTGCCGGCTTTCCAGATCCCATTCAAATTTGTCTCCAAAATAATGGCTCAGGGTCTTGATGACATTTCGGATACCGAGAGATGGGATCGTAAGCTTGGACTCTTTTTGTCTCAGTTTCAGCAGTTCTTCCAAAATAAAGCCCGACATCCCAATACCGTCGTCTTCTATCTTCATCAATACGCGTTCGTCACGGCGCGAAATGCCGATCTTAATGGTGCCTCCTTCCTCTTTCGGCTCCAACCCGTGGAGAAAGGCGTTTTCCACCAACGGCTGCAGCGTGTAAGGCGGGATCAGGCAACCCTGAGCAGCTTCGTCGAAGTCGCACTGCACTTTGACCCGGTCGCGCAGTGTCACCGACTTGATCAGAAGGTAGCTCTTTATGTAGTTGATTTCATCCCCGATCGTTACCAACTCGTTGGAATTTTTCAGGCGCCACCGCAGCAGCTCCGACAGGGCGGAAATCGTCTCCGAGGTTTTGGCCGCATCCTCCAGTACGGCCAGATGATGGATTACGTTGAGGGTATTGAACAGAAAATGGGGATTCATCTGGGACTGCATGTTTTTCAGTTCCATGCGGGCCAGGTTTTTTTTCAGTTCCATCTGGGACTTGCTTTCCTGCAGGAGCTTGATTTTCTGTTCGTTCAATTCCTTCTGAATCATGCTGCGCGCGCCGATTTCTGCAAAGTGGTTGGCCATTGTGAACAGGAGCTGGGTGCAGGACTCGAATTTCTTCAGCGGCATGCGGACACTTTCCCTTTCGGGTGCGTGCTTTTTCACGCCGGTGTCTTCTGACAGCACACAGGAGAACTGTTCCATATTCTGCTCTTCCACCCGTATCTGTCCGGTAAGAATGGCTCCGATGTAATTGCCGTCCACAATAATCGGAACCGCGGCATCAAGAAATCCCAGATGACATTTGTATAGAACTGGGCTGCCTTTGAAGGATGCCTCAAGGCCCCCGTATGCGTCGCATTTTTCGCAGAGAACGACGTCCGGGGATTCGCGGCACTGCTTACAGGAAGGATTGAATCGGTTCATCGCCGTCATGCGTCTGCCGCAGTAATCGGTTACGATGGCTGGAAGAGAGGTTGCCTCGGAAAAATGCATTAGGATTTTTTCCAGAGTATCGATGGAAATAATTTCTCTGAGTTGGAAAATATACTTCTGCTCGGCCATCTTATTTTCCCCCTATTTACAAAATCGGACGCTTTGGATGAAAGGATCCGCAATGCGGTTACAGATTTTGATTAAGAACAAGGGTGAGATCCTTTCTTGTGGATAAAAAGGTTTGATGCTGTGCAAAATTGTCCCGCTCGTGCCGTGTTTTGGAACTTCTCAATGATAGTTTTATAGCTATTATAATACAAACTTTAAATTATATTATATAATTTTATACATTATTACAATAAATGACCGGAACAGGACAAGAATAGAACAATCTTCCTCTGCCGCAGGTTTCAATGATCCGTTTTTAAAAACAACAAAAGAAGTCCGTAATGGCGCAATAATTCACAAAGATATGTGAAATTTTAACGTGTATACTAGACATAAATAACAAGGGTTTTCACGGCAGTAAAGGAGAGAAAACATGAGTCGGTTAGCAGAAGCGGATCGTCTGATCGGGAAACTTTCCGAAGGAATGGAAAGCGGTTTGTTTCCGGAATCGCAGGGGCCGGTCTATCTCGGCGTGGATGTGGGGACCGCCAATGTGGTCAGTGTCGCGGTCGACGCCGGCGGAACTCCGCTCGGCGGGGAGATCACGCCGGCACGCGTGGTGAAGGAAGGAATGATCATCGATTATCTGGGGGCGGTCGATCTTGTGGAGAAGCAGGTCCGTGCTCTGAGGGAAAGGCTTGGAACGGAGATCTCCGTCGGAGCTTCGGCAATTCCGCCGGGAACTGCAGCGGGCAACGCCAGGGTCACGCAGAACATCCTGGAATCCGTGGAGCTTACCGTGCCCCTGATTGTGGATGAGCCGACTGCGGCATCTAAAGTTCTGGGCATCACGGAAGGAGCGGTCGTCGATGTTGGGGGCGGCACAACGGGAATTTCCGTCTTGAAACAGGGAAAAGTCGTCTATATTGCCGACGAGCCGACCGGGGGCTTCCATCTCGATCTCGTGCTTGCGGGCCGATTGGGGGTTTCCACCGAGGAAGCGGAGAGGATCAAATGTGACCCCGTGCTGCAAAAAAAGTACTTTGTGGTTGTCCGTCCGGTATTTGAAAAAATTTCTTCAATCATCCTGCATCATGTCGCGGGCCGCGATGTCCGGGATTTGTTTCTGGTGGGCGGCACATGCAGTTATCCGGGATTTTCTGCGCTGGTGGAAAAAGAAACGGGAATCCGCACACACCTTCCGAAGCATCCTCTTTATGTAACGCCGCTTGGTATCGCGCTGGCGTGCAGGGAGGTATGCAGGGAAAGGGTTGCCGGGGAGGGCTTGCGTTTTGGAGAATGAAATGGAGATGCTTGCGAGGGAGGCCGGCGTTGTCGGCGCCGGCGGAGCCGGATTTCCCACGCATGTGAAATTAAATGCACAGGTGGAAAGCGTCATTGTGAACGGAGCCGAATGCGAGCCGCTGATCACCGTGGACCAGGTGCTCATTTTAAACTATGCCGGCGAGCTCGCCTTTATATTGGAAAAGGTCAGGCGGTCGATGGGGGCAAAGGAAGCGGTGGTTGCCATCAAATCCAAACATTCCGAGGCCGTGCGGTCCATGAAACGGGCGGTGGCCGGCTATCCGGAGCAGCGGGTGTACGAACTGGGAGATTTCTACCCGGCGGGGGACGAGGCGGTCCTGGTTTACGAGGTGCTCGGCAAACAGATCCCGCACAGCGGGCTTCCGCTGGACTGCGGCGCCGTCGTCATCAATGTGGAGACGCTTTACAATTTGTATCATGCTTCGCAGGGCCATCCACTCACCCATAAATGGGTTACTGTCGCCGGAGAGGTGGAGCGTCCGGGCACTTATCGAGTCCCGTTGGGCGTTCGTATGCGGGAAATGATTGCGCTCGCCGAAGGGACCGGACTGTCGGAATATGCCGTTATCAACGGCGGACCGATGATGGGGAAACTCGTAACGGATCTTGACGAACCGGTGACGAAAACCACGAAGGGGATACTTGTTCTGCCCAAATCCGGCCCGGTCGCGCGAAATCGGACGCTTCCGCTCAGCCAGGTGCTGCGCCGGGCGCAGTCGCTTTGCTGCCAATGCCAGCTTTGTACGGATCTTTGCCCGCGGAATCTGCTGGGTTATGAAATCCATCCCAACCGCACGATCCTGGCGGCGAGCTATGGGTTTGAAGCGGGAAAGAAAAGTATTCTGGAAGCCTGGCTTTGCTCCGAGTGCGGGGCCTGTGATTTTTACGCCTGCCCGATGGGCCTGTCGCCGCGGAGGGTCAATCAGATGCTCAAAGGGGAGCTGGGACGGAGAAAAATTCCAAATCCCTACCGTGGAAGGCCGGCGGTGGCAAATGAATGGCGCTCCTACCGCCGCATTCCTGTCCGGCACCTGATGTCCCGGCTGGAGCTGGAGAGATACGAAAGTCCGGCCCGGCTGATTGATGATTCCATTCAGCCGGAGAAAGTGACGCTGCCATTGAAGCAGCACGTGGGCGTTCCCTCATCTGCCGTGGTTGCCGCGGGCGATTTGGTGGAAACGGGACAGTGCGTGGCGCGGATTCCGAAGGAGGGAAGTCTCTCCAGCAATCTGTTTGCATCTATCGCCGGCAGGGTGGTTTCCGTAACGGAAACCGCAATTGTCATCCACTCCGGAAGTGAGGAGGGACAGGTATGAAAAATACATTGGGCTTAATTGAATATCGCAGTGTCGCTTACGGAATGGTTGCGGCCGATAAAATGCTCAAAAACGGCAGCGTGGAACTGATCCAGTCGGCCGTGCTCTGCCCTGGCAAATACATTGCCATGGTGAGCGGGGATTTGGCGGCCGTGCAGAAAGCGGTGGAAACGGGTTTTGCGGAAAAACCTGCTTTTGCCATATCCTCCTTTGTGCTGCCGAACATCCATCCCTCGGTACTCTCCGCACTAACGGGTTCGGTGGAGGAAGAAATCCGCGATTCGTTCGGCATTATTGAGACCGAAGATGTGTCTTCCGCCGTCGTCGCCGCCGATACCGCGGCAAAAGCAGCCAACATTTCTCTGATTGAAATTCGGCTTGCCAGGGGGATGGGTGGGAAAGCTTATGTGTTTCTCTGCGGCGAGCTGAATTCTGTGGAGGATGCGATGAAGTTCGTCCGGGAGCGGGTCGGCGGGGACGGAATGCTGCTGGCTACCGCCGTGATTGCATCCCCGCACCCGGATCTGAAGTTCTGATCCCAGCCGCAGTTTTCCGGCGCGGTACCGATTTTATCGGACAAAAGAGGTTCCGTCCCTGAGGAATCGGGAAGAATGCCCGCGTTCCGGTTTCCCGAACTTTTTGTGCGTGGAAACTATTTTTTATGGAGGTCATCCTGCGAGGGCGAAGTGTCTTTTCGCTTCCACGGGATTTTGGAATCATTTCTAAATATGAAAAGGAGTGACAAGAATGGCAATACCTATGGATTCAAAACAGGTAGAAGCGATTGTAAGTCAGGTCATGCAGCAGCTGAACAGCGGTAAAAACGCTCCTGCAAAGAAGGAAGTCGGGCAGAGTGGACATGAGAAACTGGGCACCGGCGGAATGGAACCCTTTGACTTGGATTACAACATCACCGATTATGCGCTGAAGGCGGATACGTCCCCTTACCCGCGCATCAACCGGATCCTGCACCGTGTCCACGTCATTGAGCAGGCGGTGGATGACGAAAGAGCCATGCTGGTGACGGAGGCCTACAAAGATTTTCAGGGTCCGCAGATCATCAAATGCGCGAAAGCGCTTGAGAATGTGCTGAACAACGTCACCATCCACATCTGGCCGGACGAAATCGTAGTCGGGGAAATGGCGGCTCCCCCCAGATGCGCTCCGGTTTTTCCGGAATTCTCGTACGACTGGTGTACGGACGAATTGCAGAACAAACCATGGGATAACCGTGCCAGCGACCGGTTTGCACTATCGAAAGAAGCGGAAAAGAACCTGCTGAGCATCGGTGATTTTTGGAAGGGCAAAACGGTCGAAGACGCGGTCATCGGTACGCTGACAGATGAGGAAATCAAAGGATCGTCAGCGTATGGCCAGACGACCCGCCCGGTCTTCCATCCGAATCTTTACCTGATGGGCGGCATCGGCCACACGACACCGAGGTATCAGAAACTGTTCCAGTACGGCTACAAAGGACTCAAGCAGTTGGTTGTTGAGCAGATGGTCAAACTTGACGCGTCCCGTGCCGAGGACATTGAAAAGAGGGAATTCTACACCGCACAGCTGATCTGCCTGAATGCGACGATCAACTTCTTCCTGCGCTACAGCAAGCTTGCCAAAGAGATGGCGGAAAAAGAATCCGATGGGACCAGAAAGGCGGAGCTTTTGCAGATGTCCGAGAACCTTGCGTGGGTATCGGAGAACCCGCCGCGGACCTTCTGGGAAGCAATCCAACTGTATCATCTGGCGACCAACGTGATTCTCATCGAGTCAAACGGGCACTCGATTTCCTACGGCCGGTTTGACCAGCTGCTTTATCCTTATTATGAGAAGGACATGAAAGAAAACAAAATCACAAAACAGTTTTCTTCCGAGTTGATTGAGAATTTCTTCATTAAGGTTTTCGAGCTTGCCAAGCTTCGGGACGAAACCACTGCAATCCTCAACAGTGAGGTCGGCATGGGCGGAACCTGCCTGATCGTCGGCGGTCAGGATAAGGACGGACGGGACGCCACCAACGATCTGACCTACCTTGCGCTGGAAGCCCATGCTCACACACAGACGCCCGACCCGTGGTTCGCGGTGCGGTGGCACGTCAATGCACCGTGGGAGTTTAAGGTCAAGGTCGTCAATGTCATCAAGGTCGGGACCGGCCAGCCGAAAATTTTCAGTGACGAGTGCATTATCCCGAATATGATCAGCGCGGGCAGGACGTTGGAGGAATCCAGGGATTACACCGTCGTCGGCTGCGTCGAGCTGGATACCGGCGGGCTGGAGTACAGCCAGCACGACGCCGATTATTTCAGCATGGCGAAGGCGCTGGAGCTTGCCATCAACGACGGCAGATGTATCGACTGCGGTCCGGAGTGCCCGCGGTGGGAAAACTGCGGAAAAGTCGGCGGGCGGCTGGGTCCGGCTACGGGCAGCCTCGTCGACTTCAAGTCTATCGAAGAGGTCAAGAAGGCCTACGAGATTCAGACCGAGTACTGGGTATCGAAAATGGTGGCTTTCATGAACGCCAACGAAATGGGCCACCGGGATGTTAAGCCGCTGCCGTACCTTTCCCTTTTGATCGAGAACTGTGTTGAAAAGGGTGTTGAGGTCAATGCGGGCGGGGCGAAATACAACTTTACCGGGCCGCAGGGCGTTGGTATGGCGACCGTCGGCGACGGGATGTGCACGATCCAGCAGCTGGTCTTTGAAGAGAAAAAGATTACCGGCGAAGAGTTGCTCAAGGCATTGCGCGCGAACTGGAAGGGCTACGAGGCGCTGTATACCCTGATCAACAGCGACAAGGTCCGCCATTTCGGCAACGACGACGATCTCGCCGATTCATTCACCCAGTTTGCCTCCGATGTCTATTGCGAAGCCTGCGAGAAGCACAGAAATTCCCGCGGCGGAAAAATTCTTCCGGGTCTTTACAGCGTGTCCGGCAACGTCGGCATCGGCTTGGTGCAGGGAGCGTCTCCCGACGGAAGAATTGCGAAGGAGCCGGTTTCAAACAGCCTTGCTCCGGTACATACGGTGGTGGGATGCCATGACTTCAAGGGTCCGACCGCAATGGCAAAATCCGTGGCAAAGATCAACCAGTACCGTGCGACCAACGGTGCGCTGCTGAACGTACGGTTCTCCCCCGGCTGTGTTTCCGGCGCAACCGGACGCGACAATTTCGTCCACTATATCGATGCGTATTTTGCCCGTCACGGCATGCACTGCCAGTTCAACATCGTCAATCGGGAAACGCTGCGCGACGCGCAGAGGCATCCGGAGAACTACCCCGGCCTGCTGGTCCGTGTGGCGGGATACAGCGCCTATTTTGTACGTCTGAGCAAAGAACTGCAGGATGACCTGATCGGAAGAAACGAATATTCCTCTTTCGACTGATGCGGAATCCGGGCAGAACGCCCGTTGTGAAGCGCAGAAATCGGCCCTGCGGGAACGATTAAATCAGGTTGGAGGTGACATATGGAATTTGCTGTTGAAAACGATTTGACTGCTACGGTATTCAATGTACAAAAGTTCACCGTGCACGACGGCCCGGGCATCCGGACAGAATTTTTTCTGAAAGGCTGTCCGCTGCGCTGCCGGTGGTGCAGCAACCCCGAGAGCATCCTGCCTTTTTCGCAGGTGGGGGTTTATCCGAAGTTCTGTATCGGGGTGGACGTCTGCGGCTGGTGCATCGAGGCGTGTCCGCAGATGAAAAAGGGAATTCGGACGCTGTATGTGGCGGATGGAAAAATTGCCACCATCGACCGTGAAAAATGCCTGCACTGTTGTGCATGCGCCAAAGCCTGTCCCAATGATTCCCTCAAGATATTCGGTCAGAAAATGACTGTTTCCGAAGCGCTGAAAATCATTGAGGAAGACCGTACCTTTTACGGCACATCCGGCGGCGGCGTCACTTTTTCGGGCGGTGACCCGCTGGTGCAGTGGCAGTGGGTACTGGAGGTCTTGAAATGGTGCAGGCACCTCGGCATCAACACCTGTGTGGAGTCAGAGCTGCTCTGCAAAACCGAGATTCTGGAGGAAATCCTGCCTTACACAGACTGGCTGTACACGGATATTAAGCACATGGACTCTGCGGTGCACCGTAAATACACGGGCGCAGGCAATGAACAGATTCTGAAAAATATCCGTTATGCCGGGATGAAGAGCGCCCAGATGGTCATCCGTATCCCGGTGATTCCGGGAATCAACGACAGCGAAGAAAACCTGAAGGCGACGGCGGATTTTATCCGGCTGGAAGTCGGGGGAAGCGTCCGGCAGCTTCAGCTTTTGCCTTTCCGGCTGCTGGGAACCGACAAATACGAAGCCTTGGGAATTCCCTACCCGATGGCGGATGTCGATCCGCCGAACCCGGACGAATACCTGAAAAACGTTCGGAAAATAGCGGAAAAACTCCGGTCTTACGGCGTTCCGGCAATGGCCGGAACAACCAACAGACTGACATAGGAGGGATCGCTTTGCCGGAAGTCAAACAGAGGATCATTCAGGAGTCGGTACCGGGGAAACAGGTCACTCTGTGCCATATGATCGCCCATCCCGATGAGGAAATGTCTGATAAGCTTGGCCTGGAGCGCGGGGCGGCAATCGGCATCATGACGATCACACCCTACGAAGCGAGCATTATCGCCGCGGACTGCGCATTGAAATCGGCCGACATTCAGCTTTCGGTTGTCGATCGGTTTACCGGTTCGCTGGTCATCACCGGGACGGTCAGTTCCCTGGAAGCCGCTCTCAAACAGGCAAGGCATTTTCTGTATGCCGCCCTGCATTTTGACACGGTGGAACTGACTCGCTCCTGACATGCGCTGGATGGTGATCGGTCCCTCCGGCGCGGGTAAGACGGCGTTTTGTCACGCAATGGCGGGCACCGTGGATTGGAATGCCCTGCGGCGCACCCAGATGTTATCGTTTATTGGCAATTATATCGACACGCCGGGTATTTATCTCGAATATTCCCGCTTTTACCCGGCGCTGATTATCTGTGAGCAGCAGGCCGACGCCATCCTTTTTCTGGTTGGCGCCGACCAGAAGGGCCAGCCGTTTCCCGGTGGGATCGCCCGGATGTTCTCGCGCCCGGTATTCGGCGCGGTCAGTAAGGCGGATCTTGCCGAAGGGGATCTGAAACGGGCCAGAGCGCTGTTGAAGTTTGCAGGGATCCGGCCGCCTTACAGCGTCCTTTCCGCCATCGGGAAGGACGGACTGAAAGAGTGGAAGGATCGAATTGAAATTATGAAGGGAGAAAATTCTTATGACACAGGAAGCGTTAGGATTGATTGAAACACGCGGTCTGGTCGGAGCGATTGAGGCGGCCGATGCCATGGCAAAAGCTGCGAATGTCGTTCTTACCGGCTATGAAAAAATTGGGGCGGGACTGGTTACCGTATTTGTGCGCGGAGACGTCGGCGCCGTCAAGGCGGCCACCGATGCCGGAAGCGCCGCCGCCCAGAAGGTCGGCGAGGTGATTTCTGTCCATGTCATTCCCCGTCCTCACAGCGATACGGAAAAAATACTTCCGCAGATTCACTGATCCGGGCTTTCCCATTCATTTCGTAAAGAGACAAGGAGGATGTATTCATGGATAACAACGAAATCGTTCAGCAGGTCATGAAAGAGCTGCAAAAGCAGAGCGCCGCCGAACAGGAATCCCCGAAAGCGTCATCGGACTGCAATCGGACGGAGTTTGTCGGCGTAGGACCCGGCGATACCATCGGCCTGGTCATTGCAAACATTGACGAGAGCCTGCACGAGTCCCTCGGTATTGAAAAGAAATTTCATTCCCTCGGCATCGTCGGCTCCAGAACCGGCGCGGGTCCGCAGGCGATGGCCGCGGATGAGGCGGTCAAGGCCAGCAACGTCGAAGTCATAAAATTTGAAATGCCCCGCGATACCAAAGGCGGCGGGGGACATGGCTCGCTGGTCGTTTTCGGCGCCGAAGAAGTGTCTGATGCAAAGCGTGCCGTAGAAATCACCCTGAAATCCCTTGAGTGGTCGTTCGGAGGAGTCACCATGAACAGCGCGGGGCATATTGAGGTTCAGTACACCGCCCGCGCAAGCTATATGCTGGAAAAATATATGGGCGCGACTCTTGGAAAATCCTGGGGACTTGTCTGTGGATGCCCCGCCAGCATCGGCATGGTCATCGCGGATGCCGCCGTCAAGGCTGCGGACGTCAGCATCGTTTCGGCGGCCAGCCCGGCAAGCGGCACAAGCTTTACCAATGAGTTCATGATTATGATTACCGGAGATTCCGGCGCTGTCAAGCAGGCTGTCATCAAAGCGCGCGAAATTGGAAACACGCTGCTGAGCACACTGGGCGAAAAACCCGAGCCTGCCGCGCCGGTCTATTTCTGAGCAAAAAAGAATACGAGTGATCGAAGGTGAGGTACCATGTCGGATGAAGTGGATCGTGACACTCTGGTTCGCGGCATCGTCGAAAGTATCTTAAAAAACAAAGGCAGAACAGATTCGTTTACCGTTCCCGTAGGGATATCCAACCATCATGTGCATCTTTCACAGGAAGATCAGGATATCCTTTTTGGGAAAGGATATGAACTCCATGCGTTAAAAGACCTGTCCCAGAAAAAACAGTTCGCAGCGGAGGAAACGGTATTGGTCGCCGGCACGCGGGGCGCGCAGCGCATGCGCGTGCTGGGACCGGTACGGAAGCATACGCAGGTGGAACTGCTTGCTTCCGATGCGCACTTGCTGGGCGTCGCCCCGCCGCTATGTGAGTCCGGTAAATGGGAACCTTCGCCGACCGTCGTGCTGATCGGGCCGGAAGGCGTTGTGACGGTTGACCATGGTGTGATGGTGGCGTGGCGCCACATTCATCTTGACCCCGTGTTCGCTTCCGGCGTGGGCGCGGAGGACGGCAATATGGCGAAAGTGCATATCGGCGGGCGGCGGGGTCTGGTCTTTGAGCAGGTGGCTGTCCGCGTCGGACCACTTATGACTACGGAGTTCCATATTGACACGGATGAGGCAAATGCCTGCGGGCTGAAAAATGGAGATGAGGTTGAAGTGACGCTGTATGAACCCTGATCCGTTGCGCCAGATCTCGGAGGAAGTACAGGGAAAACAGATTTCTTTGTGCCATATCCTCTGCAGCCCGGATGAGAGGATTTCAAAATTGCTCGGCCTGGCGGGCAAGGCGGTGGCAATTCTCACGCTTACGCCTGCCGAGGCCTCCATCATTGCGGCGGATTTTGTTACCAAAGCGGCATCGGTCGAGCTTGTTTTTGTGGACCGGTATCTGGGTACTTTGCTTGTTACCGGATCGCTGTCGTCCGTGGAAAGCGCACTTGAACGGGTAATGGCTTTTTTGTCGGGAACCATGCGTTTTGAACGGATTCCCATCACAAAGTCATGACGGAAAATTAATACAAGGAGGAAATCATTATGACGCAGGAAGCACTGGGCCTGATTGAGACACGCGGGCTGGTAGGGGCGATTGAAGCTGCGGACGCCATGGTAAAAGCGGCGAATGTTTCTCTTACCGGATATGAAAAAACAGGAGCAGGGTTGGTTACGGTATTTGTACGCGGGGATGTCGGCGCCGTCAAGGCGGCTACCGATGCCGGCAGTGCCGCTGCACAGAGAGTCGGCGAGGTCGTGTCCGTCCATGTTATTCCCCGTCCGCACGGCGACACAGAAAAGATTTTATCACAGGGCGGCGTTGATGCTCCGTAAGGGGAGGAGTCTCTCCGCTTCTTACATTTTTCCGTAGAATCGGAAAACGGCGTTTGCCTTTCTAAAGGAGGAGTACAAATATGATCTTGAATGAAGACACAGTAAAATTCATTACGGAGCAGGTGCTTCAGGCCCTGGACAGACCTCAAATCTCCGCCGGGCAGGGAATCGGTGAAAAAAAAGAGATTGCAAATGGAATTTTCGACAGTGCGGAGGAAGCGGTGGAAGCCGCATACGGGGCTTTTAAGGAAATGCTGGCCATGACGCTTGAGCAGCGGGAGGAAATGATTGAAGCCATCCGCGCGGAGTTCAAGGATCAGATCGAGACTCTGGCCCGCATGGAACTGGATGAAACGCTTATGGGACGCCTGGAAGATAAAGTGCGCAAAATCTCTTGGGCCATTACGGACACACCCGGCATTGAGGACATCCGACCGGAGGTGTTTTCCGGCGATTACGGGCTGACGCTGGTGGAACATATGCCGTTTGGTGTCGCCAACTGCATCCTGCCGTCCACTGCGCCTGTAGCTACGGTGATTCACAACAGCATTTGCATGATCGCGGCGGGAAACAGCGTGGTCATCAGTCCCCACCCCGGTGCGCTCAAAACGACGCTGCGCGCGGTGGAACTGGTCAATCAGGCCGTCAGCAGCGTAGGGGGCCCCAAAAACCTGATTGCTTCGCCCAGTAAAATCACAATGGAAATTTCCAAAAAAATGATGACGCATCCAAAGGTGTCCCTGCTGATGGCGACTGGCGGACCCGGAGTGGTAAAGGCGGTTTTGAGTTCCGGGAAAAAGGCGATTGGCGCGGGCCCGGGCAATCCTCCGGTGCTGGTGGACGAAACGGCGGACATCGCCAATGCCGCCCGGTGCATTCTGGCCGGAAATATGTTTGACTACGGCCTGCAGTGCATTTGTGAAAAGGAAATTGTCGTTGTCGATTCCGTCGCTGACCGCCTGATCGAGGAACTGAGGAAAAACGGAGCATATTTTATTGAAGACAAGGAAACCATTGAACGCCTCAGCAAAATGGTCACCAATGAGGACGGATCCATCAACCGCAAATATGTGGGAAGGGCACCCTGGATCATCCTGAAGGATCTAGGGATTTCCGCCGATCCGTCGGCAAAGTCCATTATTTATGAGGCGCCGAGGGATCACATTACCGTAACGGAAGAATATCTGATGCCGCTGCTCCCGATTGTGCGTGCAAAGGACGTCGCGGAAGCAATTGCACTTTCCGTGAATTATGAGGGTGGGCGCCGGCATACGGCGATCATGCATTCCAAAAATATTGACAATATGTCGACGTTTGCAAAAGCCGTTTCCACGACCATTTTTGTTAAAAACGGACCGTCCTTTGCCGGGGTCGGCATGGGCGGAGAAGGGCATATGACCCTGAGTATTGCCGGACCGACCGGCGAAGGGCTGACTGTGCCGCGCACATTTACCCGGAGGCAGTGCTGTGCCCTGATCGGCAGTTTCAATATGCGGAGCCAGAACAAGCTTGCGGATCTCTGGAAATAATCCGGGAAGAAAAATACTTACGGGCATAATTGTGCGGAAGGAAAAGGCGGGGGAGTCTTATGATCGAAAAAGTAGCAGTGGGAGCCGCAGAATTTACCGGTTTGACGGCGGCGATCGCTTTTTTGGATGCGGCGGTCAAGGCGGCCGACGTCCGGATGACTGGTTACGAAATCACAGGCAACGGTCTTGTGACGGTGAAATTGTCCGGGAATGTCAGCGCGGTGCAGGCGGCAATGGACGCAGGTCTTCTGGCGGCGCAGCCGATCGGCAGAGCGGCCGGTCATCTTATCCTTGCCCGCCCGCATGAAGACGTGGGGAAAATCTTATATTCCAGAGACAACAAGATACGAAGATCTCCGGAACCGGAGGAGGAATCGCCCGCCGCGCAAAACGTCCCCCCGGAGTCCTCGGTGGAATCTGAGGCATTGTCTCCGCAGCCGGAGGAGGAAGCTTCTCCGGGTACCGTCGGACTTTCTGAAACGGAGGAAATTCCGGAGCCGATAGCCCAAGTGCGTCAGGAGCCGGAGCAGGCAGCCTGCAACCTGTGCGGCGACCCGAAATGTCCGAGAACCAAAGGGCAGCCACGAAGAGATTGTATCCACTATAAGGATGGAGAGACCTTTAAAGGGAATCGGTAAGGTAAGCAGGAAAAGGAGAGCGCCCGACTGCATTGCAGGCTTTTCCGAACAGGCTGCGAAAAAATTTTTCCATTTTGCGAAGGGGGCATTTTCGTATGAAAGAAGAAAAGGAATTGGTGCGGCTGATTACAGAGGAAGTCATGCGCAGGCTCCGTGCGGAAAAGGAAGGCCAAGACGGAAAACAGAAGGTTTTGGCTCTGTTTTGCGGCGGCCTTTCCGGCGCGAAGGAGGCCATCGCTTCGCTGAAGAGCTGCAGGGACTTATGCACGACTTGCGCGGTCCTGACTCCGGGGGCGGAAAGGGTCCTGGGGACGGACCGCATCCGTTCCGAATTGTCCCCGGAAGAATTGCTGACCGACGGTGACGAACAATCAGAAATCGAACTCATAGGTAAAGCTGATCTGCTGGTGATTCCTGTTTTTACCCGCAATAGCGCGGCCAAAGCCACTTACGGAATTGCGGATAATCTGGTGACCCGTCTGCTGGCACAGGCTTTCCTTCAGAGCAAGCCGGTCATTGCGGCGCGGGAAGCCTGCGATGTCAGCCAGAAGGCAGGAGCGAATCCGGTTTATAAGAGCAGATTGACCGCAAACATTCGGCAGTTGGAACAATATGGAGTCCTTTTTACCGATGCGGCGTATATCGGCGGAGCAGTTAAGCGGAATATCCGGCGGTCCGGAACGGACATCTCCCGAGGGGAGAATTTCCCTTCCGCAGCCGATTTCGCCGGAAAACTGCTTACACGTGCAGAAGTATCGGGCTGGAAAGGCGATGTTCTCCGTCTGCCCCCGGGTACGGTTGTGACACCGGCCGCGATGGACGCGGCCGGTGAACGGGGAATTGAACTGTGCAGGCTGACTGCCGCATCGGATTTTTCCTGAGGGGAATGACTGTTAAAAAATAAACCGGCTTATTCGAGGAGACTGCTATGTATATCGCGAAAGTGACAGGCCATGTAGTATCGACCAAAAAAGATGATCGGATGATCGGTTTCAAGCTGCTGACAATTTGCCCTTTGCAGAATGTGGGTGTCTATAGCGACACGGTCCGGGTGGCAATTGACGGCGTTGGAGCAGGAATCGGAGAGGAAGTGCTGGTTGTGGACGGTTTCGCTGCGAGACAGGCGGTGGGAAAGCAGGAAGCACCCATCGACTCAGCTATTGTGGGCATCATCGACACGATGGATATCGGCGACGCGGCGAACGGCTGACCGCAAAATTTCTATCGGCTTCCCTTCGCAGCTTCAGTGTAAAAGAGCCACAGCTGTGTTAACAATACACCCTCTGGATTTTCAATTGATAAGCTCTCGGGAAGCAGAGCATCAATTACGTTTAGCCTGCACGATTTGAGGTGCAGTGTCATCCAAAACGGCAAGAGGAAAACGCGACGTTTCAAAATGAGATCGCGGAGGTTCGGAATATGTCTGATTCCCATAAGGAAAAAATCTGGAGCTTGACAATTGGGGAAAAAATGATAAACTGTAGGCAAAGTCATTTTATGGAATGATTGATGAAATGTAAAATATTAAAGTGATGAAGCTCACTGTAATTGCTTAAAAAGCTGATGGCTTCTGTCGGAAGGACAGAACTGTCGGCTTTTTTATTTTCAGCAAAATTGGCGGAGGAAGGGGAAAATTGCGGTGCCTCAGGAGAAAACAATCTTCAGCATTGAAAATTCGTATCGGGGACGGGGGCTGAACGATGCGGAAATTCAGAGCCGCCGAAAGAAATACGGCATGAATGAAATTTCCGAAAAGAGGACGGGGCCGGTCATGGGGACCTTAAAACGCCTCTGGGGTCCCATCCCCTGGCTGCTGGAGGCGGCTATGATCTTTGAGCTGATTCTGGGGAAGGGCGTTCAGGCCGGCGTCGTTTTTCTGCTGCTTGTTTTTTCGGCGGTTACGGGGGAATTTCAGGAGGAACGCGCGAAAAAGGCGATCGTCTACCTGCATGGTCAACTGCAGATCAACGTCCGGGTCTTGAGAAACGGAACATGGCAAACGCTGCAATCGCGCGAGCTGGTTCCCGGCGACATCGTGCATGCCAGAGTCGGGGATATCGTTCCGGCCAACATGAAAATCATCGGCGGCATCGTCAGTGTAAACGAATCCGTTTTGACCGGCGAGTCGATCGACGTCACAAAAAAGGCCGGTGAAATCGTTTGTTCCGCTTCTACGGTCAGCCACGGCGAGGCAATTACAGAAGTTACCGCGACAGGCGCACAAAGCTCCTACGGAAAAACCGCGGAGCTGGTGCGGACCGCAGAGGCTCCGGGGAGACTGCAGACCTTATTGTTTCACATCGTCCGCTATCTTGCCTATCTGGATGTTGTTCTAGCCGTGATCCTTGTAATCGCCGCGCTCGTTTATGGAACTCCCTGGCAGGAACTGCTGCCGTTCCTTGTGGTACTGATCATCGCGACGATCCCCATTTCCATGCCATCAAGCTTCACGGTGGCAAATTCGCTGGAAGCGCGGAATCTGGCAAAAGAGCATGTTCTGGTCTCGGGCCTGACCGGAATTCAGGAAGCCGCGGGCATGGATGTCCTGCTCGTTGACAAAACGGGGACTTTGACGAATAACCAGCCTGAAATTGCCGGGCTTCTTCCGTTCGGGAACGTTGGGGAACCGGAGCTGCTGAGGCTGGCCGCCGCCGCGAGCGACGATACGTCAAAGGATTCGATCAGCACGGCAATCCTTCGGGAGCTTCGCAGCCGGGAACTGACCATGCCGGAGAGAACCTCCTTTACCGCGTTCGACCCGGTTCGGAAAGTGTCCCGGGCCCGGATCGTCCAAAACGGAATCCTCCCGAACGTGGAGCTCGGTTCCCCGGCGGTCGTTTCCGGGACGGCGGAAATTCCCGCGGACTTCATGGAGCAGGTTGACCGATTGAGTTCGAAAGGCGCAAGGGTTCTTGCCGTTGCTTCCGGAGAAAAGGAGAAACTGGTTTGCCGGGGGCTCGTCGCGCTGGCGGATTCCCCGCGGGAAGGCGCCAAGGAATCGGTTGCAAAGATCCGGGAACTGGGGATCCGCGTCCTGATGGTCACAGGCGATACGGCGGGCACTGCCAAAGCCATTGCCGAGCAGGTGGGGATCGGCGGCCGAATCGGGAAACTGGAAGACGCGCAGTCCCACCCTTTGGATTTCGACGGCTTTGCAAACGTCTACCCCGAAGACAAATATAAGATCGTCCGGGCGCTGCAGGAGACCGGAATGGTGGTCGGAATGACCGGCGACGGCATCAACGACGCGCCGGCGCTGAAACAGGCGGACGTCGGTGTCGCCGTCAGCACGGCCACGGACGTGGCGAAATCGGCCGCCAAGGTCGTCCTGACCGAACCGGATCTGTCGGATATCGCAAAGGTAGTCGACAGCGGACACCGCGTCTACCGCCGGATGATGACGTGGACGATTACCAAGCTGGCGCGCACGGCCGAGCTGGCGGCGCTTTTGACCTTTGGATTTATCTTCACCGGATTTTTTCCGGTTTCACTAAGCTTAATCGTGTTTATCGTTGTCATGAACGACATGGTCACCCTGACGCTCGGTACCGACAAGGCATGGCCGACGGCCGTCCCCGAAAAGTGGGATATGCCCCAACTGGCCAGGTTATCCGCTGTTTTTACCGCCGGCTGGCTGGCCCTTGGATTGGGACTTCTCTGGTTTTACCGAAGCGTACAGAATTTAGGCGCGGCGCAGATCAGCTCGCTGATGTTCCTTTATCTGATTTACTCGGCAATGGAAACCATTCTGATGACGCGGACGCGCGGCCCGTTCTGGTCGTTCGCGCCGAGCAAATGGGTGGGCGGCATGGTCGCCGTCAATTTTATTCTTGCTACGCTGATGGCTGTATTCGGTTGGGCGATGAGCGCTGTTTCCTGGCAGTCCATCACCCTGCTGCTCGTTGTCACCGTCGCCGCCATGCTGCTGCTGGACAGTCTGAAAAGGCTGTATTACAGAATCACGGGTATTTTAGGAACAGAAAGACGTCCGCGTGAATAATTTCCACTAACGTTATTCTGTTTGGTTTTGTGCCCTGGTCCGATTTTTCGAACTGACCTTACCCAAGATCATAAAAAGGGCATGAAGATCTCCCGAGGCGCGGGCCGGATTGCTTTGCAGCTGCACCACAAAAAACAAAAGAAAACCTGCGTAAACCTTGATTTACGCGGGTTTGTTGTTGGCAAAGGTACTACCTGTTGATAAAATGCACACCCCGAAAGCAATCGTTGAATTTGAACACCCCGATTGCCCATTGGAATTGCCGATGGGCTTAATGTATTGCCCAATGAAGTTGCGATTACGATAAATCGGCTCGTTATACACTTCCCAGCCATTGGACAAGGTGCAACGGTCGATCTGAACGCCATGTGCAAAGCAATCCTTGGCGTAAACTTCGTCGGGGCTTTGCCCTTTGAGGAAATCAATATTCGGGTATCCGGCGGCAATCAGGTGCTGCGCCATATTTTTGCCGATGCCGGAAATTTTCGTCAGGTCGGTCATTTCAGCATTTCCCTCACATACTCCTCCCGTACATCCATACGGACGGCAATTTCGGGAACGGTCATCCCGTTGTCGGCAAAACGGTGTGTTACCGCCACCATGTTCTCACCGACCTCAATAATGTGGTTGTCTGGGTCATAAAACCGCACAACTCGCTGTCCCCAACGATGTTCCTTCATCGGATGAACGAGTTCTAAACCGCCGATGTTTTCAAGGAAGTCATCAAAGTCATCTTCTTCAAAGTAGAGTTCGGCATCGTTCCCACGGAATGACACATTCAGCCCGCCGATGAACCCGCTCCATGTTTCGAGCGTTTGAAGCGCCAAACCACCCGTCAGTGTAACATTCGCTCCGTAGTCTGTCACGACGTCCAAGCCGAGATACTTCTTGTAAAACGTCTTAGAGCGTTCCAAGTCCGATAGCCGGTCAGCAAGTCCTTCCAGTTCGTATTGCCATAGCAATAAATAATGCTGTAGCTGTCTAGATTCCGAACTCAAGTATGATATTTCAAATTTGTTTTTTAGCATTTAATGATAGTACCAATGCCTCACGGCATTGGTACTATAAAAACCATTTTTGTGATACTATTTCTTTCTTCTTTTTTTAATCCACCGTTCAATTTTGTAATAAACTTTACCGTTTTTACGTCCATAAAAAGCAATGTCTAAAATCACCATCACTCCCAAATCAAATATTATCATTAATTCGAACAACATATAGTCATCATAATTTAAATAAAAAAATAATAGATCAAGTAAAAAAAATATTACATTAACAATAATAACCACAAAGTAAAGACAAACCAAAATTCTTGGAATCTCGGCTCTATAACGACTATACAAGAACCACTCTTTAAATGTTTGGCCTTTTCTCATCTTTTTTCTAGCACTGTTGTTTAATTGATAATCGATAATATTCCAATATAAGCCTCTAAGGTGGAAAAATGTTAATAAGAAAAGAAGTAGTATAGTCAATATTGATTGGAACATAAATTACCATCCTAATTCGACTAAAACTATACAGAAAAAGGTACCAACCAACCTTGCAAATAAATTTAATTTTTTCACATTTTGAGTCATAAATTCTCGTTTGGATGGAAAGGCCTTTTCAGGTTTTAAAGCCACCTTAGAAACCATTGCCCTTACGACCCAATAAATAACGATTAGAGCAATTGCCAAAACAACATAAGAATATATCAAAATATCTAAATCCACTTTATCTTACCGCCCTATCCATGAGTCCAATACATTGGTTCAGATGGTACGCTGCTTTAACAATAGTTTTAACCGTAAAGCCTTGTCACTTTTAGTTAATTTTTATGATCTCTCCATCAATAGATAATTCATAATTTTGCCCGATATCTTCAACATACGAATAATAAGTTGTACTTGGATCTATAGATGACTTATTTTTTTGAAACAATGAATTCCTATTGTCTGAAATATTGATTGGATTCTTTGAAAAAAAGTTATGTATGACAACATAATAATCATTCGTATGTTTACACTCATAGACTCTAATCATATAAATTTTTTCGTCACCGTTCTGCCACGTCTTTGTGAATACTTCCTCATATGATAGGTAGGTTCCGATTTTCCAGCCATTTTTAGCTTTCGGGATGATGGAGTAAGATTCCGATCCTTTATAAGAATATAGAAATCAGAGCGGAATCTTTTCCTTCAATAACCGTACCCATATTACCCATAACCGAATAGTTAAAAACATTTTGCGGGGATAAAAAAGTTATGAAGAGATTTTCAACAGGCATTAAGGATGACATGGAACAGAGGGCCATTGCAACCAAAAAAGAAATAACGATTAGCTTTTTTTTTAAGATTTTCTTATGCTTTTTGTAGAAGACCAGAAATCCTAGAAAGAGTAATATGGAAATAAATATTCTAACAATACCATACCACAATTTTGTTTTCTCCCTTAAGATGGTTGTAGTGAACCAATCGGCTGTCCTGTTTGGACAAATATCGCTGCTGCTGCAAGAAACATTCCGCTGACACTTACATTTAAATAATTAGTTTGATTGCTTTTATCGCTCAATTGAGCTGTAGTCGCACTTTCAAATCTCAACTTTAATTCTGCTAACGAAGCCCGCAATCCAAAACTATTCGACGCGGTCCCATTTTTTATTGATCCTGATACTCCTGTGTTGTTAAGTCCAAAGCTTATATTCAAAGTAAAATTAGGTACATTAATTTTTAATCCGACCGATGATGATGCAGTATTATCGCTCACTCCTATTGCATAAACAGAAATTAGTTTTGATGAGCTTCCTTGTTCGGATACTGTCGTAGTAGTTCTAGTGCCGGGTTTAACTGTAATAGGATACGGGTCTGGTATAATAGGGGGAATTTGGGGTTCTTCTTGTATCACTGCTGAGCTACTTGCACCAAAAGTAGCATTCGCAAAATTTACGATTGCTGTTCCAACACTTTTAAACCAATCACCGATCTCTTTCCAAAACAGGCCGCCAAGGTCAGAGCGGTTTACAGGGTTATTGCCGCAGTATGCGAACAAGTTATAGTCTCTGATATCCTGATTTGCTCCGATCTGCGCATCCGCATTCAGAAATCTCCCGGTTTGCGGATCGTAATACCTGCTGTTGAGACAATATAAGCCCGTTTCGGAATCGTAATAGTAGCCCCTGTAGCGGAACGGACTTTTTTGACCGACCTGATCAGCCGAGTTATCCGTGATGCTGAGTAACTTGCCCCAAGCGTCATAGGCGTATTCGACTACCAAATTGACATTGCTGTCGACGATGCCGGTCACGTCGCCCTGTGCATTTTTCGTATAGTAATAAGCCGTGCCGTTATAAGTAAATCCGACCAAAGTGTTGTCGCTGTCGTACAGGAACCATAATACGTCGCTGCCGGCCCGCTGGGCAACAATGGTGCTGCCGTCGAGGAAGTAATTGGTCGTTACTCCGTTAACAGTTCTACTGGTGCGGATTCCATTACTGTCATATGTATATTCTATAGTATATTCTACATCTTGGTTATTTACAATGGAAGATTTTAACTGTCGACCTGCCCAGGTGAAGCTCATGCCGTCCCGGTAGGTAAGCGGGTTTCCGATCGCGTCATAGGTGATGTTCTGCCCATCATAGCCGGTCAGCAGGTCCTTCCAGTTGGTATTGCCGTAATCGTAAGCAATGCTGCCGGTTTCCGTTCCCAGCGTGCCTGTGGTATAGGCATAGGTTGTGATCGCCGTGATGTTTCCACCGACATCGTAGCTATAGACTGTGCTGACCCCAGCCTTCTGATCATCCACACGAACCAACTGGTTTAACTGATCATAGGCATAGGTGGTTACATTACCGTTGATATCGGTTGTAGAGCTGATATTACCGTTGTCATCATAAGTATAGTGATACTGGGAAAGCGTGCTGTTGACGTCGCCTATTCTTCTATGGTTGTAATAAGTGTCCACCAGGGTCGTTGTTTTTGCATTCAAAACATTTACAAAACTTCGCTCTGCCCGGAACGTGGGGTCTTGCAGGGGAATCGGGTTAATATCCGTTTGGAACTCACGGTTCAAGGTAGCGTCATACGCATGGGTGATTTCTCCGCCGGACAGCATATACGTATTATGCTTCCGGTAGTCCACGCTGTAGTCGGCGGTTGCGGATTTGGATTGATTGGCAAAGGTATAGACATACCTTGTCGGACGGTCCATATTGTCGTAGACGTATTGAATTTCACTGCCGTCGGAAAGGAGTTTCCTGATCAGCCGGTCGCCAATGTCGTAGTAGAAATTGATTGATTTTATCGAGCCTTGATCATATTCTGTGATCTTTGCAAGGTTTCCGCGCGCATCGTAAAGATACTCGTAGGTTAAATTGTCATTTTTCAATACCATGTTCACACGATCGTAGGAATCATACAGGTAGCCCAGCTTAAACCCATTCCCATAGGTGGAGGACTGCAAGTTCCCGTTGCCGGGAGCAAAGGTATTGGTAATCAGATTTTGTGTGCCAACACTGATCGCCGTAGTGTTCCCATAGCCGTCCTTCTGGAAGGCATAGGCAAACCCATTGTGTGTGATTTGACTCAACCGGTCGGCCACATCGTATTCGTAGGCAGTTTCAACCAATCCTGCGCTGCTCAGCGCGCTGACCCCCATCAGCAGATTGTTTTGCGTGTTGTAGGTGTAATTTGTCGTATTCCCCTTCGGGTCCGTCACCGAGTTGGTAAGACCCGTTGTGGTATCCACGCTATATGTTGTCATTTTTTCCCGCTGATCTGAGCTGGAAGTGAGATAGTTCCCATCCGGGCTAAAGTTTTGTAGTGTTTCCAAATAGGGAAAATCATATAAAACATAGCCTTCTTCGCTGATGCTCCCCATAGACGTATTCCCTACGTTTCCATAGTTGTCATAATAATAATGGAACCCGATTCCTGTCTGGGCAGAGCGTGCGGAAACCAATCTGTGTGGCTTTTTAGTCGAGCTGTTACTGTCATCGGAATCGTAGAAGTAGATATAACCCTGATTGAAGTTCGTGGCATTATTTTTGATGTTCGCGTCTCTGAGTTCCTGCGCATCCGTATAGGTGTATACCCTTGTGTTCTTTGTGTTTTGTGCCGATGTGACCAGTTTCCCGTTACTGTCGTAGGCAAAAGTGGTTCCGGTTTCATCCATATTCATCTGCAGGAACTTAAAGGTTGCTTCGTTTGCGTTTTTATAGTAAATGATGTGATAGATTACTTTGGAAATGATCTTGCCGCTGATCTGTCTATCCTGGGATGCGGCTACTGGGCCGCTTGTATACTGTTCCCCATTGGTATCAGGATTAAAGGGAACAACAACAAACTCTGAATCCCCATCCGTGTAATACAACCCTACATCTATTGCATAGTAGCGGCCATCCCTGCCAGTGGGTACGGAGCTTCCCGTCGATTTTGCCGAAACAACGAAAGCAATGCTGCTGGCCGGTTTGTTAATGTAGATTTGCTGATAGAAATTCTTATTCAAGGTCGGGTTCCCACCGATTCTCACATTTCCGTTGGACATACCGTCGCCGGAAGTGAAATTCGTAAATTCCCAATTCGTAGGAAGATAGTTTGCACTGAGACGAAAATCTCCGTTTTCCAGCAGATTATAAATATTTGCAATGCTTCCGGTTTCAAGCTGCAGACAGTCGAACCAAGCTGTGCCGTTCGCATAGCTCAAGCCGCCGTAGACCTCTACACGGGTCGTATTCTCAGGCACGGTGAACGTAAGAGAAGTCCTCTGCCAGTCATGAGTCCCAAATATTCCGTTCCCGTTGTAAACGGCGAGGCTGGTGGTATTGTTGAAGCGGGTGGGGCTGCTTCCGGAACATTTTTATCGCTTTCCACATGAATTTTCTGGGGGACAATGTCAGCGCATCGGGCTTGCCAGAGCCCTGCTGCTACGGCCCGAGCTGATTATTTGCGATGAGCCGGTGTCCGCTCTGGATGTTTCGATCCAATCCCAGATTATCAATCTGCTGAAAGATCTGCAGGAAGAGGAGAAAATCACCTATTTGTTCATTGCACACGATTTAAGCGTGATCCGCCACATCTCCGATCGCATCGGCGTGATGTACCTGGGACATATCGTAGAGGAGGCTCCCACCCGGGAGCTGTTTGCCAACCCGCTGCATCCTTATACGCAGGCGCTGCTGTCCGCGGTGCCTTGTGTCAATCCTGCGGGACGGACCAGGAGGATACTCCTGGAAGAGGATCCCCCCTCGCCTCTCGATCCGCCTGCAGGCTGTGTATTTCACACGAGGTGTCCTGTGCAACGGCTGTCTGTGCGCGGCGGACCCCTGATCTTCAGAATATCTCCGGCCACAAGACGGCATGTAATTTGTATGAAACGGGTCGAGGCTCCTCCGTTGGGACGTCGGCCGATGAATAACCAATGAGAAAGAGGGATGCGTCATGTTCGATGTGATCATTAAAAACGCCCAAATCATTGACGGAACCGGAAAACCCGGGTACCGGGGAGACGTGGGAATCCGGGGAGGTAAGATCGTCCGTCTGGGAAAAGTGGAGGGTGAAGCCGGATTGGAGGTGGACGCGGCGGGGCTGACCCTGTCTCCAGGATTCATAGACAGCCACGAACACAGTGATCGGGTCGTATTGGACGATCCACTGCTTGCCTGTAAGCTGGAGCAGGGTATTACCACGGAACTCGCGGGGCAGTGCGGAGGAGGCCCCGCGCCCTCTGATCCTGACAGGCACAAAAAAAACGCGCGCCGATATGCGGACTTCGGAAGCTTTAT
Source organism: Caproiciproducens sp. (assembly GCF_053840905.1). Classification (NCBI taxonomy): domain Bacteria; kingdom Bacillati; phylum Bacillota; class Clostridia; order Eubacteriales; family Acutalibacteraceae; genus Caproiciproducens; species Caproiciproducens sp. The sequence goes on along the minus strand of NZ_JBNLXQ010000004.1, from coordinate 85,067 downwards.
AAGGGACTTGGAAAAGGTCTATCTGGGTATTAATCTGGCATTGTTTGTCCCGCACGGCTCGGTGCGCGCCGCGGTTATGGGTTATGAAAACCGCCATCCCACCAATAAGGAATTGGAAGAAATGAAAGCTCATATACGGAACGGCCTGGGAGATGGCGCTTTGGGGATGTCCTCGGGACTCTGCCGGGATCTGGTTCCTAAATTATTGTAATAGGAGGGATTTATATACTACAGACACGCACTGCCTATAAGTACATGTTTCGGCAATACCCGGATGTAATTGACGTACATACGCTTCAAAGAATGCTGGGTATCAGCCGCCATCACGCTTATCTCCTTATCACTTCCGGTCAGATCAAAGGCCGTAAGGTTGGGAAGTCGTATAAAATCCCGAAGGTTTATGTGATTGACTTTTTGCTGCAAAATGAAGAATCCGATCCATCGGCACAAATAAATAACGAACAAAATACATATTGAAAGGAAGAATTTGTATGAAAAATATCAAACATTCCGTATCCAATGAAGAACTCGTATCACAGAAAAGGACAACCAGCCAAAAAAGAAGTGTAGTAAGTCTTACAGAGGTTGTCGCCAAATATCCAATGTGGTTGAAAAGGGATATTGAGGGCCTATTAAGCTGTGGAAGTCTTAGATCTCTAAACCAGAATGACGTAGAATGCTACGATGCCGAAATAATCGAGAACGAAAATCTACTGTTTGTTGAGGTGGATCTTGATGTAGAAGGCCGACTCCTGGAGAATATCCATTGCACATGCAACACGGGATTTTGCTCTCATCTGGCGGCCGTGATATGGAAAATTTACGAGGATAAAAATCGCAAGGATAAATAAAACTCCTAAACTTATGTGATTGACTCCCTGTTGCAAAGCAAACTAATCTGACACATTGGCGTAGAATAAAAACTCCTGATATGCTGTAGATGTCGGCAGCAAAGAGCATCACCTTACCAAGGAGGCGTTACCATGATAACCGGCAGCATACAGCCGAAAAACGGCAAATACTATGCCGTTCTCAACTTGTACGATCATACGGGCAAGCGACGGCCCAAATGGATTAGCACAGGGTACACGGTCAAAGGAAACAAAAAGAAGGCACAGGAGGTGTTGAATGAGCTTACACGGCGGTACAGCACGCAACTGCCGCCATCAAAGCGTAGCCAGCCGGCCTGTACCAGGACGGTGGATATGACTCTTCTGGATTTTCTCTATGAGTGGCTTGCCACCCGGAAACCCCATATCCAGCCGACTACCTTTCACAATTACACCAGCATGATAGAAGGACGAGTAACAGACTATTTCAGTCCGCAGAAGACGCTGTTAGTAGAACTCAATTACCATCAGCTGGACGACTTCTATAACTCCATTCGGAAGGACGGGTGTTGTGAAAACTCGGTGGTCAAATACCATGCTATGCTCAAGATGGCTTTGGACTATGCCATTCGCAAGGAATACATACAAATCAACGCGGCGGACCGCGCAGTGGAGAAGCCTTCCCACAAAAACAGGTACAAGCCCAGTTATTACTCCAAAGATGAACTGAACCGGTTACTCCGAACAGTGACGGACGATGTGCTGTACGTGCCGATCCTTCTGGCGGCTTATTACGGACTGTGGCGAAGCGAAGTTCTGGGTATCCGCTGGAGTTCCATCGACTTCGAGAAAAAGACAATTGCCATCGAACACAAGGTCTTTGATGGATGCGCCGCGGGGCAGGAGGGCATTTTGCTGATGGATGAAATGAAAACCAAGTCCAGCCGCCGGACACTTCCGCTGCTTCCAATCCCGGAACGTGTTCTTCTGGAAGCAAAGGCCCGTCAGGAGAAGTACCGCAGGGCACGCAGGAAGGGGATATTGCACGAAGTATCTGGAGTGTATCTGTGTGGATAGTCTTGGAAACCTGCTGAGTCCGGCCTTTCTGAGCGCGCACTTTTCCTATCTCCTCAAAAAGAACAACATGCGCCATATCCGTTTTCATGATCTGCGCCACACCTGCGCCAGCCTGCTGGTGGCTGAGGGCGTAGATATGAAGCGCATTCAGATCTGGCTGGGCCACAGCAATTTTTCCACCACCGCCGACATTTACGCACATCTGGATTTTGCAAGTAAACGCGAAACCGGGGCGGTGATAGGTAGCTTGTTGGATGGGTCACTTGAAGAGGAGGGAACGTCGGACAAAACAAAGCAGTGTATGCCAGATAAAGGTCCTGACAAAGAAGCAAAAATATAAAAAACCAGCCATGGAAGATGATTCTTCCATGGCTGACGTTGGCGGAGAGGAAGAGATTCGAACTCTTGCCCGGCGTAAACCGGCTACCGCATTTCGAGTTATTTGAGGGCAAGTTTCGATGAGATTATCAAGGTAACTTTGAGACACCATAGTATCGAGCAAACCCGCATGAATCAAGGCTTTTCGGGCATAAACCATGAATTTACCACGCTTCGGCTCAAACCCCGAATTTAACGGTTTCCAGAGCAAAGTGTAGAAAAAGCGTAGAAAAACGACCAGCGAAATAACCTTAAGATACTTTAGTTTCCTGGCATTTTCAAGAACATCAACCACAGCGCACCCTACCATTGACATTGACTAAAAGTGAATAACGCAAAACAGGCAGAGCTGATATCTGTCTGCACCATCAATGCATTGGAGGGATGGACATGGCAACTGACTACTCTCATCTTCTGGCTGAGTACCCGGAAAAGATATGTCAAGACCAATTTTACAGGATTTGCAGAATAAGCAAACGAAAAGCCACGTGGCTTTTAGAGAACGGGCATATCCCCTGCGAGGATACAGGGAAAAAGACCCGCAGGTTCAAAATCCGAATAACGGATGTGATAGAATACCTTACCCACTTAGAAGATTCTCCGGAGTCCCTGCTGACACCTCCCGGAATTTTTTCAAGCGGAATAAAATATAGACCAAAGCATCGGGCAGAGGTTCAAATAGATGCGGATAAATTTATGGAGATGCTGAAGAAAAATTGGAGCAGCTTTCCGGATGCCCTTACCGTTGGCGATGTTATAAAATTGACAGGCTACTGCCAAACAACAATATCAGAATGGATATCCAAAGAAAAATTATTCGGAGTGTGGTACTACAATAAATATCTGATACCAAAGGACTACCTGATAGAATACATGGCAACTAAAGCTCACCGCATTCATCAGAAATCAAATAAGCATATGGACTTGATACAACAGTACCAAGTTGGACAGACACCGAATGAATGTCGAAAAACCTCATAAATAATAATTCATTTAACGAGCCGGAGAATCGGAGCGCAGAGTGCGCTTCAATTCTCCGGCTTTTTTTGTTTTTCAGAAGGGAGGAAATTATGTTAGTGCATTACAAGAAAAATAAAAAACCAGCTTGTTATGATTCGCATGCCCTCATAACAATAGGGAGGATACCGCCAGACGAGCGCCCCCACGGCCCGTTCAAAAGCTGCGGCAACTGCCCATATCCCTCGCATGGATTTATCTGCTACAGCTCCGAGGGTGACTGCCTGAAAACGGATATGCAGAGGATTCATAATAAAAATAAGCAGAAAAAGGAGGAACTCACATGAGAGATCAGCCAGTACACTATTAGTATTTATGCCATGCCTGATATATGTTATTCCTACGCCGAAATGCCTCTTGACCACCTTCCATAATATCGACTATGAGTGTATGGGATTCTGCGTTGTCAATATTACCCATAGAAGTTGTGATAGCACTTTCTGTGAACGCCGTGGCAATCACACGCTCCGCATCCCCGAGAACGGGAATGTTGGGGTTGTGCGTCGCAAAAACAAACTGAACATTGGCCTTCTTGGATTTTACAGTCTTGATAAACTCTTTATACACCACCTGATTGTCCAGATCATCCTCCGGCTGGTCGATGATAATGATATCGCTGTCATCTTGGGTAAGAATAGAAAGAATCAACGCCGATGCCCGCTGTCCAAGAGAATGCTCAGTGAGCGGTTTACCGTGATAAAGAATATCAATGTAATCATCGCTCTGACAACGGATATACTGTGCATACTCATGCTGGACTTTTTCTGAGAACTTCATATATTCCGCTTCGGCAAGAATCTTTTTCAATTCTTTGCCACCATCCATCAAGATATCCAACAGGACAGCGACTCCATCCCGAAGGACTTCGCATATCTGGGCTGTTTTGATTTCCGCACTCCTGATCATAGTTCCTCTAAATGATTGTGCTACTAACCGAGAGAGGGCTTCGGTATTTCCTTTAAAAGCGATAGTGATTGTTAAGGCGTCTTGTTTTCCGTTCAATCTGTCAATCTCTGTTTGGTAAGCATCGAAAACAGACTTTAAGACATCATTGCGTTTGCGCGCCAACCCAAGAATTCGTTTTTTAATTTCATCTGCCGAAGCTGCCTCGCGCTTAAGCCGCTCAATCTCTTCCAAATTTTTCGCTTTGTCTTGCGTATATTTTAAGAAGCCCTTGATGTCCAGGGTATCATCACTGATTTCGCGCTGGATTTCCGCAAACTCGTCTTTCAATCCATCGATAAACTGCTTCAGTTCAGACTGCAACACGGTGAGCATATCTTTCTCGGTTCCCAACTCTGTGCGAAGATCAGAAACTTTTTTGAGAATCGCAGCAATACGCTCTATAACCGCTTCTGCCCTTGTGAAAAGAGCAGCATTGTACTTTGAAGTGTAGGACGAGAGTGCGACACCATCGAGTGAGGATATCAGGATGAACTCATCCAACCTTGTGGCGATTGCTTCAATTGTTTTGATTGTACCTTCGAGCTTGGTTTTATCGTTGCCGAACTCCGTTTGCTTCTCCAACTTCTGTGTGATGCCCTTTTCTTCAAATATCCTGAGTTTATGATTGAGGTCAGCATTTTGGGTTTCCAGCTCCTTGATTTTTTCGGGAATCTGCGTGACATCCAGCAAACCCTTGATAACTTCAATAAGCTGTGTTTCTGTTTGCTCCAGCTCGGCTACTGGGATAGCAACTCTCCCGCCGAGCAGCTTGTCCAACAACTTTTTTTCGTAGTTTTCTTCTGTGTCAGAACGCGCAAGGTCTTTTTGCCCGAAGTAGAGAGGATTTCTAATAAGAGAGCTTACCTGTGCGGTGACATCTTTGCCGTCGGAGTCCACAATATAAGCACGGTCACCATTGATTCGTGAAATGTCATATTTTCGACCATACTGGTCGACGACACGCACGATTGCTTTGCCGCCGGAGCCTAAAATGAACTCTACCAGCTTGTCTTTGTACTTTTGATCAGCGGATGCTTGCAAATCCAGCACCCAGCGTAATACCTCAAGGATAGATGATTTCCCGCTTCCACGGATGCCAATAAGAGTGTTTAGGTGGGGCGACATATTCACCGAAATACCATTGAGTTTACCACCTGTAAAGCTAATGGATTCAATATAGCTATGGCGTAAATGCTCACAATTATCAAATATGCGGCCCTTATGATCAACAAGAGCATATTTCAACGCATCGAAAGAAAACTCTCCCAGCTTGATGTATGTCTGACAGCAATCTTTACCAATCTCTTCGATCCGCTTGGGGTCTGATCCTTCGACATAGGCGATATCATAACCGAGCCATTGGGCAAGCTTCGGAATATTGTCACGAGTTCGTAGCTTCTGTACGCCAAGTACCCGCTTCCGAAAAAGCTCAATTTGTGCAAGTGACTGTATCAAGCCACCGCCGCACTCTTTGATAAGCCCATTGTCTTGCTCCACATGGGCAAAGACGATGAAATAGCCTTTGCCATACCTCTCCAGTGCTTCGAGTGCCTGTCGAACATCATATAGGCATCTGGTGTTTGCATTTTCATGATTGGGAATCCCCTGAAAAGCGGCTGTGATGAAATTGCTGATCGCATCATCGCCGTTGCTAATCCACTCGTCAGGATTAAAGATAATCAGTGTATGGAGCCCATTACTGCCTTCCTTAATAGAAAGCTCCACCCCCGGCAGGAGAAATATATCACTTTGCCGCGCTTTCTTGCGCAGGGCTTTGTATTCCTCAAGATCGAACTTGTTGTGATTTGTAATCACACCGACGCTAATCTCTTTTTGCTTTAGAGCATTGATATAGTTGCCAACAAAGGCATCCGCTTCACCCGTATATTTGAACTCCTTATCTCGCTGAGTATGGAGGTGGAAATCCACACATAGAACCTCGGAACCAAAGCTAAACTTTGCCATGCACTTACCTCCTTTGCCTTCACGAACGGCCAAGTCGCCGCTGTTTTAATTTTCTCCAAATCATACGGCATCTTTGGCACCACTCGGCATCAATGCCTAATGTATCAACAAGCAATTCCTTGTCTACGATATCAAGCGCTTGTTCAATATCAATATCGTGCCGAACAATTGCATCCACGCGACGAAGCAAGCGTTCACGCCGGGCAGGCTCAATACTTGTAATTTTAGGCAGCAGGATATTGCCCATTTCACCTGGAAGAATTTCCAAAACTCCGCCGCCATAACTGCGTCCACAGATTTCAACAAAAGCGAAAGAAATGCTGTTGTAATAGGAAAGCAGCACGTTCAGCGGGTCAACATCCAAGTGGAATTTTATGCGATGCATCGTATCTGTGGAAACAGCACCGCAACGATTGAGAACAAATTTGGGGTAAATGTTATTACGGCGCAGGAAAAACGCATCCGGCACCCATACAGAAGGCACAATATACCAGCGGTTGCGAATAGAGCATTTATAGCCGACATGTTGATTAGATTCCTCGCCTAAGCGTATGTAGTCTTTATGCTTGTCATGGTAGGCTTCGTATGGAGTATCGGGGAAGCTAATCAGCATTGCCTTCTTGCCTGCGTCAATGTTGGACTGCCAGTCCTCCTCGGTAAAATATATGCCATGGGCATGAGAGCTTCGTCCAATTAGCGGCAAGGTAACGGATTGCAAATCGTACTTTGTTTCCGTTTCTTTGGTTATAGAGAAATAATCGTTGTTGCCTGTAGTAATTCCTACGTTGATTACCCCGTACTGCTTGAATGGTGCAAAGCGAGTATCAGCGCGGATGGTTTGTATGAGCTCCGCTTCATTTGCGGAAACAAAATACTTTGTCCATTTCTCCTTGACATGTTGGGCCTTCAGGAAGCCGTTTTTTCTCAAGTCCAAAGCCTTGAAATCCTCAAGGGTATCCATCTCAATGATGCGGATTCCCTTTTCTTCACCACCCTTTTCTCCGATGAAGACCAGCACTTCCTGTTCAATCTCAGGGAAAATCAACTTTTCAAATGTTATCAACGTAATCCGCGAAAGCTGGTTTGTAAGGAATAACCGCAGATCTTCAGCGTAGGCAACCTGTAGAATCTCCGCTGGAATGACGAAGGCAAGTTTGCCTGTGTCGGAAAGCATCTGTACACAGGCGACAAGGAAACATACCCAAGAGTTAATCAGCTTATTTGACTTCATGCCGTGAGAGGTCAGAATTTGTGCTTGAATTTCTCGCTGTTTTTCGGTCAAATACTGGTATCTGATGTAAGGGGGATTGCCAAGAATCAAGTCAAAGCGTTCTTTTTGATAACAACGCTCGTAAAATACAAGAAAGTCCTCAGCCAAAACGTTTACATTTTCTGCTTCGTGATAGCGATCCTGAACTTTCTGTGCTTCCGACTCTTCAATTTCCACAGCCGTCAATGAATCGGCTCTATCAAGCATGCCGATGGAAAATAGACTATCAATAAAAACACCATCTCCGCAGCTTGGTTCCAAAATGCTCCGAGGGGAGTCGTCCACAAAAAGGCCGACCATTGCATCTGCAAGCATCAATGGTGTGTAATACGCGCCCCGGAGCTTTTGCTCAGAGCTATCTTTTTTTAGCCGCATACCGTCCCCTCCTTCCTTAAAATTCTAATTTATAGACACGGGAAATTAGGCTCTCGATTTTTTCGATAAGAGCCTTCTTTTGACGCAACAAAACGCTCTCGGCACTTTTGGCCGGAGCAGATGCCAGCTTTTCATTTATAGCGTATACCTCGCGAGTAAACCTAATGACTTCATCGTGGATAGCCTTTTCCGCGGGGACGAAAAAGTTCAGTTCTACAAAAGGAAGGGACGATAGAATAAACGTCCCCCTGGCAACAAAGCCGCCTTCAAAATAGCTACCTGAAATGCGGATGTACTGTTCGGTATATGGGTTGGATAGCCATGCCTGCAGGTATTCCAAGGCATAGGGGCTTCCAGGCTTTTGACTCACCGCACAATATCCAGCCGTACCGCCGGAGGCAATCAGCATGTCGTTGCCATCGTAGGCATACATTGGTTCTTGGCTTAAGACACCCACAATAAGTTTAGGTGTGTTGATGAACGCTGTCAACGCCTGCGTCCTACCATATTTATACCATGTGTCTGCCGTAGCATATTGAACATCCCGAACGCCGGACGGCGATACATTTTTCGGTACCAGTCTGTCGTAATAATGACTCAGATATGTATATGCACCGGGGAATCTGGTCTCCATAACTTCCTTGGGGATCAACTTGCCATTTTTATCGTATGGAAAGATAATCCGCTTGTCAGTGCTCAATAAGCTGTAGGAGTTTGAGCCTTTTTCCGAATGTAGTGTAGGCTTGAAATATGGTTTAAGGATTGCCTTTTCAATGGCGAACTCTCGGCCATCTCGCTCAATGATGACAGCTTTTCCATTTTCTCTCTTGACTTCTCCAGCCGCAAACCAGTATACGGGAACAGGACGCTCAGCACTGGTCTGGATGCCGTTGAATATCTCAGCGTGAGTTTCCAGTGGGACAGTTCTTTCTTCCATGTTTTGCAACATCACCATGAAATTTATATCAGTTGTCAACTTCCACGGAGAGTCATCCAATGTGGATGATTTGAGCACGATAGATGCGACAGCTTCTTTTGCCCACAGGGTTGGGGCAGATGTAACATTAGAGTAAATAAACTTCTCCTGCGGCTGCTTCTTTAGCAGAATAATCGAACTGTAGATAGTTTTGTCACCAAAAAGCTGCGCATCACCGAAATCATCCAACTGCACAAGTAAACGGTTTTCAGCGATGAGCCTCCGTAGGTTCTGTCCGGCATCAACCTTAAAGAACTTGTTTGGCACGATATAGCAAACCAGACCGCCGTCTTTTACCTGCTGGATGGCGCGTTCCACAAAGATAAAGTATTTATCAAATTGCTTGTATGCACAGCTATATCTGTCCTTGTAGATGCCAAACTCGACTCCTGGAAGCAGGGCGTGGAGGTCTTCCGTACTGACGTAAGGCGGATTCCCAATAATGGCATCAAAAGGGCGATCCAGCCCCATCTCTGACCAGTTGAATGGAACAACGGCAAGTAGCTCGTTGGCAGTGAGCGTTCTACCTATCAACTCCCGTCCACCAATTAGTGCATTTCCATGAAAGATATTAGCACTGAGTTCAGGCAAAATCGGAGTGGAATCCGCTACGGAGGGCGTAGTTTCATTCTCAATAAGCTTCACCATCAACGAGAACTTCGCAACCTCCACGGCATGAATATCAATATCAATTCCGTATATACAGGAGCATAGAATCTGCTTTTTCTCTTCCAAGGGTAACTTAAAGAAGCCGTTTCCGATTTCGATTAAATGAGAAGGTTCGTTCTGCTCATACCACTCGATGCAGTAGTTCTGTAGATAATCAAACGCTGCCTCAAGGAACACGCCGGAGCCACAAGCAACGTCAGCAATCCGCAAACTTAAAAGCTCTTGCGGGGACTGTCCCACGCAGAGCCGCGACATGGTTTGCTCAGTAATGTATTTGACGATTTCTGTTGGTGTAGTGACAATGGAGCGGTCAGCACAGTCTTTCTTCTTAGCAAGGCCAATGTTGCCGTTTGGCATTGCAACCAATTGTTCCGTTAGGAACATCTCGTAGATTTTCCCGAGCAGATTAGACTCAATGATGCTGAATAGATAAGGACTCTGCGGATAATACAAACCCTGTACAATCTCAGTAATTACAGCGCTACTCAGATCAAATACAATCGTATTGCTTGAAAACAGTCCGGAATCATATCGGCGATCTGCGGCGCGGAGCATTTCTTCCAAGCGCCGGTTCAATTGCGTCGAATCACCGATGGTTTCTTGGAGATTGTGGTACAGTGGCAGATTCTTATCCTCACAAATCCGAAGAAAAACAATCTGGTTTATGAAGTTCTGAACAACATCGTTCAAGATGTCCAGCGACTGATATTTGCTGTCTTTGTGGTAAAGTTCGTTACTCAGCGAAACGCGCCAACGGTTAATCTGTTCCAAGAAGAGAGTATCGACCTGTTGCTTTTGAGAACTACCGGCCGAAAGATGCTCATCGAAATAAGCGTCAAATTCACCAGAATAGATAACATCCCTTGAAATCAAGGAGCATATCTCATCTAACTTGCTGGCGTACTCAGAAAAATGATAAAAACGATACCGCGCAACTGTGCACCCATCGCCATCCTTTGGAACAACAGTGGTGTCGTATATGATTAGGTACTCAAAGTTGGTTAAGATAGCGACCTTGTGATTAGCGTTCCAGCCATATTTCCGAGCTTGCAGTGCTGCGTCATGGTGACGGAAGATATCAACTGCAGGTTTCTTCGCCTCGACAAATAACTTCGCTACGCCGCGCAGAGTTAAGGAATAGTCGGGGCGATCAGTCTCAGAAGAGTAATTCTCGGCGATGACCTCGCGGTATTGAGGGGCCAGCCCCTTCGTGTTTGCGACATCCCATCCTAACAAAACCAATAGAGGATCAATGTATTCGATACGGCAAGAGTGCTCATTGTATGAGTTTTTCTGGTCTTTGTAGTACGCCAGATTTGTCGCAAACTTGTCGGTTAGTGCTTTAAGCGTATTTAATCTATTCACAAAACCCCCTGCCTTTCATTTTTCTTTTTTAAAACAATCATTTTAAAAGCGCTCCATTGCAGCGATTATATCCTCTGAAATGTTCTTGCTTTTGCAATAATCTATAATTCTTAGCTTCGCCAAACGGCTTGGGACAGATCGATTATTCTCCCAGCGATTGAGCGTTGTAAAGCTTACGCTCAATTCATGCGCAAACTGTTCCTGTGATATATTTAGTTCTTTTCGGACTTCTTTGAGTATTTCATCAAGTTTCATGGACGCATCACCTCATAGTGTATATTATAGCATATGCTATAGAGGATTCATAGCCAAAATTTATTCATAAACAACTTAGTTGCCCGGCTTTAAACTGCCCAGCTTTTCTATTGAAGGAGGGATACAATGCAGCTTTACGACAACATACAGGCACAACTACGCCGGCAACAGAATTAAGTGTCATGAAAATCAAATAGTAGAATTTTTGTCGTTATTTTATATAGCTATTTTCATAAAATTGTGGCATGGTGTTGTGCTTGAAGGAGGTGAGGCAGTTGGACGAAAAGCTCTTGGACTTACTGGATATGGTGCTTGCGGAACGCTTTCAGCTATCGTATGCATCCATGCGTCAGGAAGAACCTCAAACCGAAAAGCTGGTGGCACAGCTCATTGAAATCAGCAAAGCCATTCAGGATAGCCCTACGATCCGGCAGGAAGATAAGAAGCTGATTAAAGAATATTTTTCTGCACATACAGAGATAGAGGCTAAAGCCCAACAGTATTTATACATCCAAGGCGCCAAGGACTGCGTGACAGTTTTAAGAGAGCTTGGCGTGATCAAGTAGCACAGGCAATGATGTCTGTGCTTTTTTAGACCCCCAATATAGAAACAAGGCCGTTTCCCCGACAGGAGGTGGCCCTGTTTTTTTGTGCCCATTTTGCCTTTACTTCCTTTCCGGGGAAACAACCGGAAAGGAGGCAACGATGCTCAAGGAGCAGCTTGCGGAGTACCTGCACCGTTATCATCACGGCGCTGAAAATACCGTCACAAGCAGAATGCTGGAATACGCATTTCGCATTTCAGGCAAGGAGCTGCGCGACCTTGTCAATGCCCTGCGCCGTGAGGGTATCCCTATTGCAAGCGACCAAAGCGGCTATTTCTACGCAAAAACCGAAGCTGAAGTACGCCTGACCATCCGGCACATGAAAAACCGCATCAGCGGAATCAGCGCCGCCATCACAGGTCTCAGGCGTTCCCTCGCAGCGTTTGACGATATGCAGATACGTCTGCCGCTGGAGGGAGGTGATGAGTCCTGAACAGCTTTATGTCATGGATCGGCGGCAAGAAATCCCTGCGTGAGCTGATCGTCACCCTGTTTCCTCTCTACTACGAACGATACATTGAGGTGTTTGGCGGAGGCGGATGGATACTGTTCCACAAGTTCCCCGGGAATGACTTCGAGGTATATAACGATTTCAACGGTCTGCTGGTCAATCTGTACCGCTGTGTGCGGGAAAAGCCCCAGGAGCTGATGGATGCCCTTTCCTATTGCCTCAACTCCCGTGAGGATTTTGAGATTGTGAAAAATACCCTTGCCCGTGACAGCCCTGCCTCTGATGTGCAGAAAGCAGCTTGGTTTTACCAGCTCATCCGCTACAGCTACGCATCGGGGCTGACCAGTTACGGCAGCCAGCCTCACGACATCCGTACCAATTTTCCTCTCATTGAGCAGGCCCACAGGAGGCTTGCCAAGGTGGTTATCGAAAACAAGGACTTCGAAAAGCTGATTGGGCAGTATGACCGCCCTGTCAGCTTTTTCTACTGCGACCCACCGTACTTTGAAACCGAAAGTTATTACAAAAATGTAGGCGAGGATGGCTTTACAGAAAAAGACCACATCCGCCTACGGGATGCACTGATGCGGATTGAGGGCAAATTCCTGCTATCCTACAATGACTGCGAATTTATCCGGGATTTGTACGATGCACCGGGCATTAAAATCGACTCTTATACCCGAATCAACAACATTAAACAGCGGTATGACAATGGGGCGCAGTTTGCCGAAATCCTCATTGCCAACTACGATATGCAAGAACGAATTAGGGAGGCTCCTGCACAGCTCAACTTATTTGATGATGGCGGAATTGAACTCTGACCGGAAGCAGAAAACAAAATTCGCCCCCTATCAGGGGCAAATATTTTAAGGAGGAATAGACCCTATGAAAACAAATCAGAAAAAAGCCGAGCAGCCCCTGCAAATCCCTCTTGCGATCCAGCAGCGTTGCGGGTTTACCGATGCCGAAACCCTCGCAGTGACGGCCACCGATGGTGTATGTATCATCCACAAAGGTGAGCTGACGGCGCTGGAGCTTATCCATGTTATCACTACACTCAGTGAACTGGCAAGCGATATGACGATCCATCTTGCCAAAGCCTGCGGCCTCTGTAATAACTGCGGCGATGAAAAGCCTGAAACCGGTGCGGAATGCGGCTTCGGCAACAACCCCGCAGAATGGGTAGCAAACTGCTCCCTCTGCCATGATCTGCTGGACGAGAGCCAGAGCATCCACATTCCCGACTATCTGCTGGAGGAAGCGGGCATTCCCACAGATGCCAAACTGGAAGCCTACGCGGATGAGGACAGCGGAGAAATTACGGTGGCGATGGCCGACATCCAGCAGGATATCACCGATGTGCCGCCCTTTATCCTTCCGGTGATGGCTCAAAGCGGCATCTGCCTTGCAGCACTGGATGAACTGATTATGCAGGAAAGCATCATCTATGGCAAATAACCCGTCTTTGCTCTCCAGGACACCGCTTGGGAGGTGAGAATATGCCAGGGATTACCCTGAAAAACGGCCTCATTTCCTACTATGGAAACCCGGCCGGTTATACAGAAAAAGAAAAAGCGGTGGTGGACAGCATCTTCCGAAACGATGAACTGTCCACTTGGCTTAAAAGCCGCTCCCTAACGCCCCAGTGGACGGATGGCGTGATGGAGCGGCTCCTCGCCGGGGAACGGCTGGGTGGCGAAACTGCCGCTCCACTGAAAAATGTCCGCATCTGGCAGCTCAAACCCGATGTGGATGTATGCATGAAGTTTATACCCTATGAAGAAATGGTGCGGCAGTTCGGAGCGCCGTCTCCTGAGGCTTACCGCATCGCCTATGACGGACAGCTTGATACCAACGACCCTGAAGCTATCTATGCAAGGTGCAATGTGAATCACCCGTCCGGATATAACGGGCATTCCCTTTCCATGTCGGATGTGGTGGAGCTTTACGACACACAGGGTAGCGAGTACCACTACTGCGACCGCTTCGGATTCCAGAAAATCAGCTTCGAGTCCCCGGAGCAGACCCAAACCATGGGCATGAGTATGTAGGCAGCCTTGGGCTGTCTTTTCTTATGCCCCATCATATAGAACGGAGGAAAACAATATGGTTCATTTTATCCAAAAGGCGAAGGCCGCAGTTTCACACAAGATCACGGCGGTTAAGGATACCGCCGCCAGCCTCGCATTCCGTGGCAGACACATCCTCTCAGGCAATGCCGGAGAGGGCTACATTGACACGGCCATCAAAATCCTGCTGGCTGTTGTTCTTGGCGCCCTTCTCCTTGCGGGGCTCTATGCCCTGTTTGGGGAAACTGTGCAGCCGACCCTGGTCCAGCGCATCAAAGAGATGTTCAACTACGCCGGTTAAAGATGCCGGAAATTTTGAGAAGGAGGAAAAACCATGCCTAAGAATACAACACCGGCCGTTCCCAAGTACGATGTGAAAATCCACTCCATCCGCCCGGAGGGAAGCTGCAAGGCCACCGCCTCGGTCAACGTCTACGGCGATTTTGCCGTGCGGGGCATAAAGATCATGGAGGGCTCCAAGGGGCTGTTCGTTTCCATGCCCAGCTATAAGGCCGGAAACGAATACAAAGATATCTGCTTCCCTTGTACGAAGGAGGCCAAAGCGGAATTTGACAAGGCGGTCATCGGAGCCTACCAGCAGGCGCTCACCCAGGGGCAGGCCGCCGCACAGAAACAGGAATCTCCCGAACCCCAGCAGGAGCAAAACCAGCCTGCTATGGGCGGGATGTAGGAGGTAACCTATGAATGAGAAGATGAAAAAACCTCTCGGCATCCTCCTCGTAATTTGCCTCGTGGGTTTCCTGTTTGCAGGCAGCGCCTATGCGGTAAACCGATATTTTGAGGATGCCAAAGGTCATTGGGCGGAGGAAGCCATTCAAATCCTTACGGATAAGGGTGTCATCAGCGGCTATCCCGATGGTCTGGTACACCCCGATGCAATCATTACCAGAGGTGAGTTTGCAGCCCTGATTGCCAGGACAATGGAGCTGCCGGAGCCAAGTAAAAGTGAAGTCACCATTCACTTTACCGACATTGCCGGTCACTGGTCAGAGCATCATGTGGAGGCTCTCATCATTGCGGGAGTCATCCAAAAGGACGATTACGGCACGAAGTTCCTGCCGGACGAACCCATCACCCGCATGGAGATGATCCGTATGCTGGTGAGGGCCATCGGCAAAGGCGACCATGACGCATCCTGTTCCTGCGTTACCGGCTTTTCAGATGACGGAGGGCTCCGTGATAAGGATAAAGCCTGTATCTGCTCCGGTAAAAAGTACGGCATTGTGGATGGCTACCCGGACGGTACGGTAAAGCCGGACGGCAAAGCCACCCGCGCAGAAGCCTTTGAAATGCTGGTGGATGCGGATAAGGCAAAGGAGCAAATCAAGAAAGAAGAACCACCCAAGCCGCCTGTACCCACCAAGCCGGAGGATAAGCCATCCGGTTCCGGCGACTCTGGCGGCGGTGGCTCTTCCTATGTCCCCGCACCGCAGTTTAGTTTTACGCTGCCCAAAACCGCTTACACTGCCGATGAAATTGAGATCAAGCCGGAAAGCCGCTATGTGAGCGGTGTGACATGGTCAGCTCTCAGAAACGGACTTCCAGCCGAGCTTTCCGATCTGGCAGACGGTGCGCTGACCGCAAACGGCGGCAAGGTGAAATTCACGCAGACAGGCAGCATCACCCTCGTTGCCACAGCAAAAAACAGCCGTGGCACCATGGTAACCCATGAGCAGACAATCGGCATTTACCCGGTGGTGACGGCTGACTTCACGCTGCCGGAATCTGCCCACACCGACACAGCCGTGGCGGTGGAGCTTTCCACTGAAAACCTTGGCATCAATTCGGTGATGTGGTTCCTTCAAAAAGACGGGGCTGCCACTGATATAGACAAAGCCCTCACCGGAGAGCTGGATTTCACCGGCGGTACGGTGCTGTTCAAGGAAAAAGGCAGCTATACGCTGACGGCTTCCATCACAGACGAGCTGGGCAAAGCCATCACTGCCGAAAGCAGTATCACCGTCTATCCTGTGGCGGAGGTAACACTCACCCTGCCAGCAGTTTCCCATACCGATAAAACCATCACCCTACAGACAGAAACAAAAGAAACGGACGGTCTCACGCTGGCCTACACCCTGACCCGAAATGGCGAACCCGCCGAAATCGGCACATGGATTGAAGGAAACCCCTCCAATGGCAGCATTCGTTTCAAGGGAAAAGGCGTGTATGCACTGACTGCTTCTCTCACTGACGCAACCGGCAGAGTGTTTGCCGGTACCGCGGGCATCACCGTCTATCCGGTAGGCTCCGCGGGATTTTATCTGCCCGAAATCTTCCACACCGACAAAACCGTGATAGTAGAAGCGGTGTTCGGGGAGATCGGAAGCCATACCGCCAGATGGTCGCTGCTGCGTGACGGCAAAGAGGTGACCCTCACCGATGCGGCAGAGGGTACGCTGGGCAATAGCGGCGGAGAGCTGAAGTTCCACTCCAAGGGCAGCTATGTCCTGAAAGCGGAGTTTACCGATGATGGCGGCAGAAGCTACCGCTATGAGCAGAGTTTCAAGGTATATCCTGTGCCTGCTGTAAGCTACAGCCTGCCAAAGCACGCCCATACCGACACCGATGTGGTGGTCCAAACTGAAACTGCCGATCTGGACGGTCTCACCATCCAATGGCTGGTGGATAACACCTATGGTTTTCAGGATTGGCCGACCTATGTCAGTGGCAGCCTCACAAACGATGGCGGCACCATCCGATTTAAGAGAGCCGGTATCTATGAGTTGGTGGCGAGAATCACCGATGAAACAGGCCGGGTATTTTTGTACGAAAGCAAGGACAGATGCGAGGTGCTTCCCGTGCTGACCATCGGCTTTGAACTTCCCGCCTTTGCCTACACCGATACCGCCATTGATCTCAGAACCCACGGCAACAATAATGTTTTGCCTGTGGAGTGGTCCGCCAGTAAGGACGACAAGAGCATTCCGCTCTCCGAGGCGTTTGGCGGAAACCTCACCCCCCAGGGCGGCAAAATCACTTTCCGAAGCGATGGCGAATATATCCTCACCGCAGCCATGACCGATTACCTCAACCGCAGCTACTCCCATAGTGAAAGCATCCGCATCCTGCCGGTGGTTCAATACGCATTCACCATGCCGCAGACTGTTCACTACGGTGTGGAGTTTGATGTTGCCGCAAAAGATGTTCAGCATATCGGCAGCTATGCCGTGACCTGGACGCTTCAAAAGGATGGCAATACCACACCGTATCAGGGCACCCTGGGCAATGACGGCGGCAGAATCGCCATCCGCGACACCGGAGAATTTACCCTGACTGCTTCCGTTATTGACAGCGCAGGGCGTATAACCTCCCATTCGGAGAGCATCACGGTAACCAACACTGCGCCGAATGCCCCTGTGGTAACGGCGGTTCCCACCCGTACAGCAAAGGACGGCAAGTTCCTTGTAAACATCACCGCCAGTGCTGACGATCCCGATGGGGATGCGGTGACCTTGGAATATGAGGACACCACGGCTGACAGCTATTATGCACCGGGCAGCCACACCATCCGCGTCAGGGCAAAGGATATCGCCGGGGCTTATTCACCGTGGACCGAGAAAGCCTTCACCGTGACCAATGCCGCCCCCACCGTTACCCTGACAGCCGAACCGACCCGCACGGTCAAGAACGGCAAATTCCTTGTCAACATCAGCGCCCAGGCGTCCGATGCGGACGGCGACGCAACCACGCTGGAATGGGAAAACAAGGCGTCAGACAACTACTATGCCCCAGGCGCCCATACCGTCCGTGTCCGTGCAAAAGACATTGCCGGAGCTTATTCCCCTTGGGCAGAAAAAACCTTTACCATCACCAGCTCCGCACCGACTGTAACCCTGACCGCAACCCCCACCCGAACAGCGAATAACGGTAAATTCCTTGTCAATATCAGCGCCGCAGCATCCGATGCAGACGGCGACGCAACCACGCTGGAATGGGAAAACAAGGCGTCAGACAACTACTACGCCGTTGGTACCCACACCATCCGTGTCCGTGCCAAGGATGCAACAGGGCTGTATTCGGAGTGGGTATCGAGGACATTTACAATCACAAACTCAGCGCCGACTGCGCCGGTCATCACCAGGACGCCAAGCGGCAACAGTGTACCGCCGGGAACAGCGGTCACCATCAAGGCAACCAGCTCCGACCCCGATGGCGATCCTGTCACCCTCGTTTGGGAGGGCAGAAATGCCGAAACGCAGACCTACCCGCTGGGCAGGAATGTGGTGCGTGTCAAAGCAGTGGATTCCGCAGGAGCTGAATCTCCCTGGTCTGCCATCGTTTTCTTTGTGGCTGACTCAAACGGCAGCGGCGGCATGACTCTCACCGGCCCCGATTCAGTGATTCTGGAAAACGGCCTTGAGGGTGCCACCATCACGGAGTATACCTTCACCGTTCCGCCTGTCAGCGGTCACAGCGGCTCTGACTTTGGCAGAGTGCGCGGATATAACAAGCTGACCGGCCAGTGGGATCAGCTTGACTATGGTACGACCTCAAACGGCATCACCTTCACCCGCACCCTTGGCGCAGGCGTGTATACCAAACTGGAGTTTTACTACTATACGAATCATGATTGTATGTACAACAAATCAAACATCACCTACTCGGTGACCTACCACTTTGAATAGGAGGGAAATCCATGAAATTTCTGTTTTGCAAGCTGAAGAAAAAGACCGTCACAGCAGTTTCCAAAACCCGCTATATCCTTTCCGATATCAGCGGGGAGGGCTACATTGACACAGCCATCAAAATCCTGCTGGCGGTTGTCCTTGGCGCCCTGCTCCTTGCGGGGCTTTATGCCCTGTTCGGAGAAACGGTGCTGCCGACCCTGACTCAGCGGATCAAGGAAATGTTCAACTATGGAGGCTAATGGCATCGCACAGGCGGTGCTTTTTTCTTTCCTGCTTATGGCGGCTTCTGTGTGGGATCTCCGCAAACGGATCATCCCGGACAGCATCTGCCTCCTGATTGCACTGACGGGGCTGATTGATTTCAGCCCCGTCAAGTTTTTGGGAATCCTTGCGGCGCTTCCGCTTTTGATTGCTGCCCTATGCAAGCCGGACGGCATCGGAGGCGGGGACATCAAGCTCACTGCTGCCGCAGGCATTGTTTTGGGATTTTGGGGATGCACGGCAGGGCTGATACTCGGCCTGACTGCATCCCTCTTTTTTTATCTCTTGAATCAGACCATCAGAAGGCTCCGAAAACTGGAGCCGCAGAGAGCGGCACAGGCATCCCTGCCCATGGCGCCGTTTTTATCCCTCGGCTTTCTTGTCGTAACCATTCTAAATATTGGAGGAAACATCCTATGAAAAGAATCCATATCAGCAGAAAAAGGACCATTCTCATTGCCGGTATCGCCGTTTCGCTGGCGGCGGCAGCCTTTATTCCCATGGCGGTCAGGGCGCACAGCCGCAGGAAACACACTTCCGTTTAAGCAACACCAAATGAAATCAAGGAGGAAAACTCATGAGCTTTTTCAAAAACCGCACGGTTGTCGGTGCAATCTGCATCCTTTTGTCCCTGCTTATCTGCTTCGGCGTAACGCCGCTGTTCAATAAATCCGTCAGCCAAAAAACCGAGATTGTCCGTGTGACCAAGGAAATCAAGGCAGGCGATGAAATCACCAAAGATATGGTCCAGACCGTGGAGGTGGGCGGTTTCGGACTGCCCGAAAATGTCATTCGCCAAAGCGAAACGGTCATCGGCAAATACGCCAAAGCCGACCTCTCCATCGGTGACTATATCTTAAATACCAAGCTGTCCGACACCCCGGCTGCGGAAAATGCCTACCTTTACAATCTGGACGGTACCAAGCAGGCCATGTCGGTGACCATCAAGAGCTTTGCAAACGGTCTTTCCGGCAAGCTCCAGAGCGGCGACATCGTGTCGGTCATTGCCGCCGACTATAAGAAGCAAGGAATGACTGTCATCCCTGCCGAGCTGAAATATGTGGAGGTCATCAGCGTGACCGCCTCCTCCGGCTATGACGCCAACACCGGAGAAGCCAAGTCCGAGAAGGACGAGCGTGAGCTGCCCTCCACGGTGACCTTGCTGGTTTCCCCGGAACAGAGCAAGGTATTGGCGGAGCTGGAGGCTGACGGCAAGCTCCACCTGTCCCTCGTTTATCGCGGCACTCCTGCCAATACCGCCAAATTTATAGAGGCGCAGGATAAGGTAATCGCCGCCCTGTACTCCACGGAGCAGCCGGAGGACGGCTCTTCTGAACCGAAGTCCCAGGGATCGGAGGAAAGTGCCGTATCCGAAGCACCCACAGAAAGCGGGGTGCAGTGATGCTGAACTTTAAGAAAAAGGGCATCTTCACCCGCCAGCCTGCGAGAGAGGATGCCCAGCCGGATCAGGAGCCGCAGGGCGGCATTCTTGCCGTTTGGGGCTCCCCCGGCAGCGGCAAGACGGTTACAGCCGTAAAGATTGCGAAGCACCTTGCCGACCGGAAGAAAAACGTGGTGCTTTTGCTCTGTGATGCGACCGCACCCATGCTGCCCTGCATCTTTCCACCCTCCGAGCTGGAGTGTGAGCATTCGCTGGGCAGTATTCTTGCCGCCACCCATGTGACGGAAGCTCTCATCAAACACAATCTGGTAACGCTGAAAAAGAACAGCTACCTCACCATCCTCGGCATGAAAAAGGGCGAGAACGAATACACCTACCCGCCCTATGAGCAGATACAGGCGCAAGAGCTGTTGGATGGGCTTCGTGAAATCGCCCCATTCGCAGTGGTGGACTGCGGCAGCTATATCGCAAACGACATCCTCTCCGCTGTGGCGCTCATGGAGGCCGACAGCGTCCTGCGCCTCGCCAATGCCGACCTCAAATCGGTAAGCTATCTCTCCAGTCAGCTCCCACTGCTTCGGGATTCCAAGTGGGATACGGATAAGCAATACAAGGTTGCCAGCAATATAAAACCCCAGCAGGCCGGGGAACAGATTGGACAGGCGCTGGGCTCGGTGGCATTTACCCTGACCCATTCTCAGGAGCTGGAGGAACAGTATCTCGCAGGGAATCTGCTTGCGGATTTATCCCTGAAGGACAGCCGCCTGTTCCGCAGGGAAATCGAAAAAATCGCAAAGGAGGTGTTCGGATGTTAGGCAAAAAGAGAAATACCCCGGCATTTGAGGGGCAGAAAAATAAGCTGCAGGCAGAACAGAAGCAGAAAAAAACGGCACAGAACCACTCTTCCATCCCCCCAACAGCGGCTCCCGCTTTAAACAACATCAGAGAGCAAGAGTCCGCAACGGGCCGCCCAGTGGATCTTGCAGGCGCAAACCGCGCCCATACGCTGTTCTTCACTCCTGAAGCCGAGGGCAAGGATTTCTCATCGGTCCTTGCCGATGTGCAGGAGTACATCTCCGAGCATTACAGCACCCTCATCACCGCAGGCGGCGAGGATGCCAAGGCACAGCTCAAACGCTACATCACCAAATACGTCCAGGACCATCGTGTCTCAGTAAACGACATGAGCGGCGGAAAACTGGCAGAGGCACTCTACAC
Organism: Caproiciproducens sp.; assembly: GCF_053840905.1. NCBI lineage: Bacteria > Bacillati > Bacillota > Clostridia > Eubacteriales > Acutalibacteraceae > Caproiciproducens > Caproiciproducens sp. Next base: position 63,290 of record NZ_JBNLXQ010000004.1, on the reverse strand, counting down.
CGAAATGGCGGAGTTCGGATTTTTGACGAAATACATCTTCGGCACAGGTATCGAGGAAATCGACATCAACTCGTGGCGGGATATTGAAGTACAGTATTCTGACGGCCGCACGGTCAAGCTGGAGGAACGCTTTGAAAGCCCCCAACACGCCGTCAATGTGATTCGCAGGATGCTCCACATCAGTGGCATGGTTTTAGACAACGCCAGCCCCATTGTACTTGGGCATCTTTCCAAAAACATCCGAATCGCCGTGCTGAAAAGCCCCATCGTGGACGAGGATGTGGGTGTGGCGGCCTCCATCCGTATTGTAAACCCGCAGAGTATGAAGAAAGAGGACTTTGTCAGGAGCGGCACTGCGACAGACCCCATGCTGGACTTTTTATCCCTCTGCATCCGCTACGGCATATCGGTCTGCGTGGCGGGAGCCACCAGCTCCGGCAAGACCACCGTGGCAGGCTGGGTACTGACTACTGTGCCGGACAACAAAAGAATCTACACCATAGAAAACGGCTCCCGTGAGCTGGCTCTCGTCAGAGAAAAGGACGGAAAGGTGGTCAATTCGGTCATCCATACCCTGACCCGCGACAGCGACAATGACCGCCAGCGCATTGATCAGACCAACCTCTTGGACTATGCACTCCGTTTTAATCCGGATATCATTGTGGTGGGCGAGATGCGCGGTGCGGAAGCCAATGCCGCCCAAGAAGCCGCCCGAACCGGCGTGGCGGTGCTGACTACCATCCACTCAAACTCATGTGAAGCCACCTACCGAAGAATGGTATCCCTGTGCAAACGTGCGGTGGATATGTCGGACCAGACCCTCATGGACTATGTCACCGAAGCCTATCCTATTGTGGTGTTCTGCAAGCAGCTTGAAAACAAGCAGCGCCGCATGATGGAAATTCAGGAATGCGAGATCCTCCCGGACGGCTCAAGGAGCTACCGCCCGCTGTTCCAGTATGTCATTACCGAAAACCGCATGGAGGATGGTAAATTCATTATAGAGGGTACACACGCACAGGTGAACACCATCTCGGACAGCCTCTCCAAACGGCTGCTGGAGAACGGTATGCCCCAGGCGGTTATTGAGAGCCTGCGGGGAAAGGAGGCGCACAGCGCATGACAACGGTACTTTTGATTGCCTGTATCGGAATGATAGCAGGCTTTTTTATTTTGCTCGGTCTCACACCCATGGAGTTCACGGCTGCAGTATTCGAAAAGCTCACCGACAGGCCCAAGTCCCTTCGGGACGAGGTGGGCGAGTTCACTCGCAGGAAAAAACTGTCCTATCTGCGCCGTGAAATTGCCGAGGTGCAATCCATCCTCAAGGTAACCGGCAGGACGGCATGCTTTCCCATGCTCTGCGCCCTGTCCCTGTTATTCTTTGCCGTGGGCGCCTCCATCGCCGTCATGCTCCCGAACTTTTTCCTTGTTCCTGTCATGGCGGCAGGCTGTATGTTCCTGCCCTTCTGGTGGGTAAAGCTCACGGCCAGCCACTTCAAGCGGGATATTGCGGCGGAGCTGGAAACGGCACTCAGCATCATCACCACCGCCTACCTCAGAAACGAGGACATTTTGACGGCGGTGGAGGAAAACATCGCATACCTGAACCCGCCTGTGCTGTCGGTGTTCAAGGGATTTGTGTCCCGTGTCAGGCTGGTTGACCCCGATGTGACGGCAGCACTCCATGACCTGAAAGACCGGATTGACAACGCTGTATATGCCGAGTGGTGCGATGCCCTCATCGCTTGCCAGCATGACCGCAGCCTCAAGACTACCCTGACCCCCATCGTCAGCAAGCTCAGTGATATGCGGGTGGTCAACGGCGAGCTTGATAATATGGTCTTTGAGCCGAGAAAGGAATTCATCATCATGCAGATTCTGGTGGTAGGCAATATCCCGCTTATGTATTTTTTGAATCAGGACTGGTACCACACGCTGATGCACACACCTCTGGGGCAGATTATCCTGACCATCTGCGCTGCCGTGATTTTCGTTTCCACGGCGTTTGTCATCAAGCTCACCCAGCCCATTGAATATCGAAGATAGGAGGACGCCCATGACAATCTATCTCTTTTTATTCGGAGTCCTCCTGTCGGCAGGGCTCTTTTTCATTGCCGCCGATCTGCTGCGGCTGCCCACACTCGCTACTCAAAAGGCGATGCTGTCGGCAGGAAAGCAGGCCAAAGCAAAACCTAAAGCCACCGATGCGCTGCTGCGAAATGCTGCCGTCCGGCTATCTCGCTACATCCATATGGATGAGTATAAGAAAAGCAGGATGGCAAATGTGCTGTCGGCCGCAGGGCTTTCCGACTCGCCGGAGCTGTTCACGGCAATGGCAATCGTCAAGGCGATGAGTATTGCGCTTTGCATCATTCCCTGCTTGATCGTCCTGCCATTGCTGGCGCCCATTGTGCTGTTCACCGCCATACTGGTTTATTTCAAGGAAATCCGCAAGGCGGATGAAGCCCTGGCAGCCAAGCGCGGTAAAATCGAACAGGAGCTGCCCCGCTTTGTGGTAACCATCACCCAGGAGCTGAAAGCCAGCCGGGATGTGCTATCTATGCTGGAGAATTTCAAGAGGAATGCGGGCGAGGACTTCGCCGCAGAGCTTGATATCCTCACGGCGGATATGCGTTCCTCCAGCTACGAAGCGGCATTGACCCGCTTTGAGGCGAGGTTCAATTCGCCTATGCTCTCAGATATCACGCGAGGGCTGATCGGCGTACTGCGCGGGGATGACGGTGGGATGTATTTTCAGATGCTGGCACACGACATGAAGCAACTGGAGCTCCAACGCCTCAAGGCGCAGGCTATGAAGATACCACCCAAAATCCGCGTGTTCTCCTTTGCCATGCTCATGTGCTTTCTTATGACTTACATGGCGATTATTGTCTATGAAATCATCACATCCCTCGGCGGGATGTTCTAAGGAGGTGCCAAATGCAGCGAGAACAGATAATAGATACGTTGCGGGAAAAGCTCGACCGCAACTGGAACGATTACGTGGGTGAGCTGGACGGACTTTCAAAAGGCGTTCTCATTGGAAAAAGCGATGAGATCACAGCCGCCCGCTTTGTATATAACGAGCTGTACGGCGGCGGGTATCCGGAGGATTACATGGAATACCTCCTGCGTTTTGAAAATCCCCTGGAGGTTGCAAGGGATCAGTGGATATCAGAGCAATCGGTCGATTTCAGCGAGGAACTGAATCATGCACTCTGGAGTCTGATGGACAAGGGCGATGCGGAACAGAATTATGCCCTTGACCCGGAATATACGCCGATCCCTGCAACGGATAAAAAAATCACCGTGCGGGAATTCATTGAGCGCCATCCCTGTGCAAATCTCGACATGATGACTCCCGGAGGCTTTGTGTACCTGACACCGGAAGAAGCACAACTTCTGCTGTCCGGACAGAGCATAAAAGGGCATCCCGGTGATCCTGAATATGCCGTGGAAATCACCGCAGAAGAACTGCTGGACCAGGAAGTCCGTAGTGTCAGTTTTAGTAAGGGTACCTGGCGTATGTTAAGCGATTACATTCGGGAGCCGGAACAGGAGCAGCCTCCTTTTGAGCAGGGGGTGACCATGTGCTGAAAATTCTGAAAAACAAGCGTGGCGAGGGATATATTGATGTGGCGGTGCTGGTGCTGTGCGCTATGCTGGTCATTGCCCTTGGTGTGAAGGTGTTCCCCGTCTATATCCAAAAGCAGCAGATCGACACCTTTGCCGTAGAGCTCATGCGGGAAGCGGAAATTGCCGGACAGATCGGCAGCGAAACCAGCCGCCGGGAGCAGTTTCTGAGGGAAAAGACCGGACTAATCCCCACAGTTACATGGTCCAAAACCGGCAGAATTCAGCTCAATGAGGAAGTTTCGGTGACGGTCACCTACCAAACCGACATCGGACTGTTTGGTGGATTCGGCTCCTTCCCGATTACACTCAGGTCTGATGCCGCGGGAAAATCAGAAGTCTATTGGAAGTAGGTGATGAGATGGAAAAAATCAAGCGTATCCTCAAGGACAAAAGCGGCTCAGGCTTTCCCCTCATCATCGCCGTCACCCTGTCGCTGATGATTGTCTTCACCGGCATCTCGGAATATTTCAGGCTTACGATCGTGGCGCAGGGTGTGCGGGATGCGGTGCAGACCGCCGTTATTTCCACCGTCAATGACAATTATGACGATGTGTACCACGGCGTGCGGGAGGGTTATTCGGGAGCCTACCAGCCCATTGCCGAGGATTTTGAGGAAAGCATTGATTACGGCGATATCTATGACAGGCTGGATGGTGTACTCGGTCTTTCCTACAGCGGCGGCTATCATGAAAAACGCACTCCGGACGGCAAGCTGGAATTTAAGGTGTGGAATCTGGAGGTGGATATCCGAAACGCTCCCTTTGCATCGGGCGACCAAGCCTCCTCCCGCTTTGAAGCTGACAGTACCATCATGCTGGAGGTTCCCGTGTCTTTTGGCGGAAAACTGCTGCCCCCCATGACAATCAAAGTCAAGACCAGCGCCGGATACACACCGAGGTTTTAACCCTGTGGAGAAGTTTTCTTGGAATAATGATAGACTTTTTGAAAAGTTCGTGGTAGGGTGTGACTTAACAGGAACCTATCAAAATTTAACAAATAGGAGGACACTCTTATGAAAAATATGAATGCCAAAACGAAGAAATGGCTGGCCGTAACCGGATGCCTCGCCCTCTGTGCGGTGCTTGTGGTACTGATCGGACAGCAATTCATAACCCCAAAGCCGGTGGATACCCCGCCCTCGCCCCAAAGCTCCGAGGTGAGCAATGTGACGGTGGACCCCAGGATGCCGGATAGCACAGAGAAAGAAAAAGAGAGCACCGTAGCCCCGCCTGATACCACCCAACCGACAAACATCGACAACGGTGCAGTTTCCAGCGGCACGGAACAGACCATCCAAAGCAATGCAACCAAGCCGGAACATACTGAGGAACAGCTCAAAGACCCCACGCAGAAACCTGACGGCGAAAAGGTCACGGAGCCTCCCAAGCCCGTCGACCATGATAAGGTGGAAAAGCCCAAGAATACCCCCAAAAATGACAATCAGCCGCAGGGCGGCGAAACCAAGGACGGCAAGATTTATGTGCCGGGTTTCGGGTGGATTGACGATAACGGCGGTGGCGGTCAAGGCACAACTGTAGACGGTGACGGCGATATCAATAAACAAGTCGGCAATATGGGGGAATAACAGAATACTTTCACAAGGCACGGTTGAAACAGACCGTGCCTTTACTTTTGCAAAAAGGAGGCCGCAATGAAGAAATTATTCAAGAGCATAGCCAGTCTTATGCTGGTGCTTTGCCTATTCTGCCCCCTAACCGCATTTGCTGATACCGGCGGCAGCGGAAATATCGATGGCGGCGGTGGAGACATGGGCAGTGGAACCAGCACCAACACATGGAGCGGCGGTAACGAAGGTGTGCGTATTACTGTGGTTCGGGCAAGTGATCACACAACGGTCACCACGCCGGTAGATTTTACAAATAAGAAACCGGACAATATTCGTGTTCATTTTGGAAAGGTAAGCAAACTGTTCTATAGCTCCGGTCAGCAATTAAGCCCTACCACAAGTGTGTACCATTATATCAATCCAGCTCAAACCATACCCCGCATTATCAGTACCAACGGAAGTAACAATATTGCCGCCATCAAGAAGTATTTCTGCTCGGAATATGTCATCAAACGCATTGCAGATGTAACAGGCATGAATTACGATGTTCTCATCGGCGGTGAGTATAAAATCCTCTTGGAGCCCATTGCCTACTACAAATTTGAGGGAGTTATGATTGCCACCACCGCTACCGAAGCCGCCCTATATGATGAACAGGTTAGCGGTCTGCTCCGCAGAAGAATGGTGTCTCTTACCCACAAGAATCTGCCCCTCGCCATGTTTTTGGAGGTAGGCGACCTCGGCTATCCCGCATGGGGAGGCAGCAAAAGCAGCGCCGCATCCAATGCGGATATCAAGTCCAGCCTTGGACTTGGCATTGTCCGTTTTACGGAGAAACCGGAGGAACCTCAGATTGACGCCTACGATTATGAGTACCGGGTAAACACCAATGTCATCACGGCGGTGAGGATCAGCGGAGGTCAGTCCGATCCCGACAGGCCCACCCGCGTCAGCTTTAATATCGGTGGGCAAACCTACAGTGTGGGCAATGTCTACTACCCCGAAGGCGATAGCCAGCTTGCGTGGGTAAAATGGAAGACCCCCGATACTGAGCAGAACATGACAATTCAGGTGACGGTATCCGGTTCCGGCAGTACGGCGAAAACGACCCTCAACGTCAAAATCCTTGACCTTGATAAGAACCCTCCGCCCAATCCCGTAGCCGATGACCGCAACGATAGCTTCCGTGCCTCTGCAGTACCAAACAGAGCTGCAAAAAGCTCGGCAAGCTGGAGTGTCTGGCGACCGTGGTGGCAGGAATATTGGGTGTGGCACAGTGATTATGACGATGAAGGAAATGATAACGGATATTGGTGCGATCACGGATGGTGGGAGTTTGACCTGGACCGTTACAGTGCCAGCCTGACCGCCGCCATGAGCATCAAATGCGACAGCATGAATCCGACTGCCAGCGGAAGAACGATGAAATCGGGATATGGCATCAACCAGACCGTCACCGGAAGTATCAGCTCCAACCAAAGCTCGGCGGTTACCCAGCCGCAGAATGCGGTCAGCTATTTTCCCGAATTTGCCTATGAAACCTATTGGCGGCTCTTGGAGCGCATGGGATCGGGGCGGTTTGAGCTTCAGCAAAACCCTTACTCCACCTACAAAAACCGCACCCATTTCAGCCCGATCTGGATGCCGGACGGAGCATATACCGTTAACACATGGCTCATTGATGGGTGGACTCCGGATGGAATGCTGTCGGCCAACCTTACAGACAGCCTGACCATAAGGGGCAACTTGTGGCAGGACTGGCACGTCGCTCCTAAGAAGCCATAACAGGGAGGATACAATGGCATATGAACGAATTGAGGCACCAAAAGGCAGCCTGTACCACTACACGCAAAAGGACCGGCTGGATGCAATATTGCAGGATGGGCGCATCCGGCGATTTGGAGATCGTGAGTGCTGGTTCTGCATTTCTCTCGCAGACACCCTGAGGCTTATGGAAATGACCGTCATGAAGGAAGGACATCCCTACGTTGATACACGGGGATTTTTACAGAGATACCCCGCTTTTGTACCAGAGGATTACATCATCCTAAAGCTGGAGCAACGGTATCAAAATGGGGAATGGGTGAGATGGAATCAGGAGATGCCACCCGGCTGTCCTCCTGAAATACTTGCGGAGGCTGAAGAATTCAGTTTATTGAAGAAAGGCTTCCGCGGTGACCTGAAATTTTATCAGAACCTCCAGGGAATCGAAGTGTCCTCGCTCCTGGAGGAACAGGCTCAGGGCATGGATATGACAATGAAACTATAAATACAGAAAAAGAACAAGGTTGCAGGAGCAATTCTGCGGCCTTTTCTTAACTTTTAGAAAGGTGGTTTTTATGAAAAGGTATAAGAAAATTGCTCTTATGCTTATCCTCGTCCTCATGGCAACCATGTTATTTAGCACAACTGCATTTGCGGCAAATGGCGATGTTGCGGGAGCTATTGAGGGCACATGGAACGATGCCTCCGGGCAGATTAAGACGGTGGTCAACAAGGTGGTATTTCCCGCAATTGACCTCATTCTGGCGGTGTTTTTCTTTGCAAAATTAGGGATGGCATACTTCGACTATCGCAAGCATGGCCAGTTTGAGTGGGCGGCTCCGGCGATTTTGTTCGCCTGTTTGGTGTTCACCCTTACGGCCCCGACTTACATCTGGACTATTCTTGGCATGTAGACAAAGCAAGAGCCGTCGCGTCAAGTTAGATGCAACGGCTCAATTTCGTGATAAGTCAGATTTTATTGTGTAGGTGAAGTTAAACACTAACAGAGGGTGTGCTCATACCCTTACACAATGTTTTCACCCAAAATAATTTTTGGCATAGTGGTTAAGCATCTGTTCCACCGCTTGTAAAAATGCTCTAACCCTAACTTTGACACCCTTGCGTGAGTTTCTTCATCTCTAACAGTCCAATGTAAAACATAAGTGACTTTGCCTACATTACGTGTGAGGCGAACAGGCAATGCCCCTTCTTTAACGGCATTAAAATCTGTTTGGCGGTGGGTGCGTTTGATATATCTAACTTCAATAATACCATCTTGCTCCATATAAAAGGCGGCAACCTCTTTCATAAGTTGCTCAATTTCCTCTTGCTTTTCAATCTTTGCCTCATAGATACAAATTTCATTAAACATTTATTGCACCACCTCGCACATTATATAAACTTGCTCACCGAGCGTTAATTTCCCATGCTACCGTTTCACAAAAGTTTTACACGGTAGATATATAAAGTGAGTTTACCATAGTAAATCGGAACTTTCAATCAAACAAATATGAACAATGGAAAGGACACAGATACTATGAAAAAAGTCCGTTCACCACCCTTATGCAAGGATACTCTGGACTATACTCGGGATGTGATGGTGAAAATATAATGAGGACAGTCTTGCACTATCAGCAAGGCTGTCCTCAATTTTTATACGAATGGCATTCTGCTTAAGGAAAAGCTGTATCAATTTTCATTGTTAGATGGCAAAGTTTGCATCAGGGCAAAGAAATGTTCAGGCTTACCGGTGCTAAAATAGAGATACCAGGCTTCCAGTGTTTCTGACTGAAATACACCTAAATACTCAATGATTTGTTTTGCCCACAACAACCCTCCGGTAGAACCTGCAGTAATGAGGTTGTTATCTGCTACAGAGGACTCGTCTATATAAAAACTCTGTCCTTTATAGCAGGGAGAAAACATTTCAAGAAATCCAGCCCCATTACTGGTATGTCGACGATTATCCAAAATCCCAATATTGGCAAGTGCAGCAGTGGAGCCACAGATTGCACCCACCACGGCACCTGCAGAAAGGAATTCCCTTGCTTTTTCGATAATCGCTCCATGCTTAGGGTCGCTCCAAGTATTTGCACCCGGCAATAGCAATGCACTTGTTTCACTCACAACCATATCGTCAATCAAGCAATCTGGCACAATGGTCAGTCCACCCATTGTACGGATTGGCTCATTAGAGTGACTAACCGTTTTAAGAGATATACGCTGTGCATCTTTTTTGAAAAAGCGACCGGAATTCAGCTCCGAAGTAACATATCCCAATTCCCAGTCGGCTAAAGTATCGAGAACATAAACATACATTGTAATCATAAGTTTCCTCCACTTGGTATGTAATATTGTTTTGTTTGCTTTTTTATTGTATCATACTATTGTTGACAACAGTGTGGCAACAATTACAAAAGGAGAATATTGATTCAATGAAAATAGACAGACTTGTTAGTATGATTATGATACTTCTTGATAAAGAACGAATAGGCGCACAGGAGTTAGCGGATATGTTTGAAGTTTCACCTCGCACAATTTACCGTGACATAGATACAATCAATATGGCAGGCATTCCCGTTCGCTCCACATCGGGAGTGGGTGGCGGTTTTGAAATTATGGAAAACTATAAACTTGATAAAAAGGTTTTTTCAAACGCTGATCTATCTGCTCTATTAATGGGACTTTCCAGTCTTTCAAACACAGTGCGAGGCGATGAATTGGTAAATGCCCTTGCAAAGGTCAAGAGCTTTATTCCTGCCGATAAAGCGAAAGATATAGAATTAAAAGCAAATCAAATTCACGTCGATTTAAGCCCTTGGATGGGCAACAGAAATATAGGACTGTATTTGGAAACAATCAAAACAGCATTACAGGAAAGCAGATTGGTTTCGTTCCAATACTCCGCTCACCGCGGAAATAAAACTGAACGAGTAGTAGAGCCGTACCAGCTTGTACTCAAAAACAGCCATTGGTACTTTCAAGGGTACTGCCATATGAGAAGCGATTATCGCTTATTCAAACTATCTCGCATATCAAACCTTCAAATGCAAGTGGAAACTTTTATACCACGAGATTATCAGAATCCGATTTTGGAATTTTCTGATGTTTTAGAAACAATACAAACTAAAATTAAAATCCGTATTCATAAAGCTGTAATAGATAGGGTTCTTGATTATTGTGCTTATGAAGAATTGACTCCCGATGGCGATGAGCATTACATTGTATATTTCCCTTTTATAGAAAACGATTACTATTTTGATATTCTTCTTAGTTTTGGAAATAAATGTGAGTGCTTAGAGCCGTTACACATCCGTGCAGAAATGAAGCGTAGAATACACGATATTGCTATCTTATATGAAAAATAAAATATAGTAAATTGCACCGACTCATCGTCCTTATGCAAGGATTGACTGGGCTATTTTGGGGATGTGATGAAAAGAACAATCCGAATCCCTTAGTCAGGGTTCGGATTGCTCTACAAATTGGAGCTTGTTAAACTAATCTCATATATAAAATCGGGTAAGGATTTCCTTGCTCGTCTATGTCAGTTCTCTTATAAACCTGAAATCCCATGTGTTCATAAAAGCCTTTTGCTTGTGGATTTTGTTCATTAACTCCTAATTCATTTATAAAATAGTTTTCAATACCATATTGCAAAAGCTGTTTTCCTAATCCTATTCCTCTATATTGATGGGAAATAAAAAGCATTTCCAATTTTCTTTCTTCAATTCCCATAAATGCAACAGGCTTATTTTCACCATTAACTGCAACAATCAAATGAGCTATTGAGTTCAAAGCTTGTGGAATATACTTCGCAATATTTTTAATCTCCGAATCAGATAAAAACAAATGTGTTTCTCTAACCGATTTATCCCAAACCTCAAGTAATTGCTCTGTTAGTATTGGGTTTATTTCGTTAACTTCAATCAGTTTCATATTTAAAAGTTCCTTTCAAATTCCTGTTTGTCGTTATCATACCATATGCATTATGGTTCTTCCAGCATCCTTTTGCAAGGATACTCTGGACGATTTTGGGGATGTAGTAAGGTGTTCCGATCATTCATGATGGTGTTTACATCAGAAAAGTAAGGAGAGCAGCTCGTGCCACTCTCCTTACTTTACAAAATGATTCCGCTATTCTTTTTCGCCCTCAGGCCCGGATTCTTTTCTAATCTGCAATACGATGCCATCATCTCCAGAGATAAAAAACTCCTCCGTTTTTTGCTGTGCGCGCTGAAGCAGCGATATCGCGTCCGTCACATCATTGAACAGCGAATCGTACATTTTTTTGTAGTCTGCCATGCAATTGACCTCCTAAGATTATTTCGGCGGCCACCGTTGTGTGGTATTGAAACTCTGAAAGAGCTGATTGTCAAGTTGTTTTTGAGCTTTACTCAAATAAAAATCATTGCTCGAAATTTATTAACCGAGATGAATGAACACACCGTGTGCCTTGCTACGGTGTGATTTTTTATGTCTCGAAGGAGGTGAACTTTCAAATGTTTATATGGGACTTTGTCCTTGGAACCGTGATGGATCAGATTATCGAATGGTTCTACGGACAAGTGGTCGGCTTTCTTGCCGATTTTTTTGCACAGATGGGCGACATGGGCGTGGAACTATTTGAGATGAACTGGGTACAGTCCATCGTCCTGTTTTTCTCTTATCTGGCTTGGGCTCTGTATGGGACCGGGCTTGTGGTGTCGGTGTTTGAAACCGGCATTGAGTACCAGCACGGCCGAGGCAGCATAAAGGACGCCGCCTTAAACGCCATCAAAGGATTTATGGCGGTGTCCCTTTTTACCATCTTACCGGTGGAGCTGTTCAAACTCTCGGTTAATCTCCAGAGCAGCCTCACGGCAGGAATCACCGGCTACGGCAGCAGTTTCGGCGACCTTGCGGGAAACATCATTGCAGAGCTTGGCAGTTCCACAGATATCGGCGGTGCCATGGGCTCCGGCGTATTTGGAGGGCTGTCGGGCATCACAAACCCTATCATGATGCTTTTCCTGATTATCATGATGGGATACTCGGTCATTAAAGTGTTTTTTGCCAATTTAAAACGTGGGGGCATTTTGCTGATCCAGATTGCCGTAGGCAGCCTGTATATGTTTTCCGTTCCCCGCGGTTACATTGACGGATTTACACAGTGGTGCAAGCAGATCATCGGTCTGTGCCTCACCACATTTTTGCAGGCAACCATCCTTGCCGCAGGGCTTATGGTCCTGAGAACCCACGCCCTGCTGGGGCTTGGGCTGATGCTTTCCGCAGGGGAAGTGCCAAGAATCGCTGGAGCTTTTGGGCTGGACACCAGCACAAAGGCCAATGTGATGAGTGCCGTGTACACGGCGCAGGCCGCTGTGAATACCACCCGAACTGTGGTGCAGGCGGTTGCACCGAAATAACGCAGAAAGGAAAAAGACCATGAAATTGATTTATATGGCGTCCCCCTACGCCGGGGACATCGAAAAGAATACCGCGTTTGCCAAGAAAGCGTGCCGCCATGTGATGAACGAGGGGCACGCTTTTTTTGCGCCCCATTTGCTATACCCCACCATTCTGGACGAACATCAGCCGGAACAGCGTCAGCTTGGGCTTGACATGGGAATCGCCATGTTGTCCCGTTGTGACGAGTTATGGTGTTACGGCGACCATCTCTCGCTGGGAATGCACCTTGAAATCGAGGAAGCAGGCAGGCTCGGAATCCCGGTACGCCGGGTAACGGAACAGGAAAATGGCTTTGCCATAGGCAGAGTAAAAAACAATGCACCGGCCGAGGCTCCCGAACAGGCTATGAGGATGGTCTGATGATGACGATGGGGAGCCTCTTCGATGGGATCGGAGGCTTCCCGCTTGCCGCTGTCCGCAACGGCATCACCCCCTTATGGGCAAGTGAAATCGAATCCTTTCCCATTGAAGTGACAAAAATCCGATTCCCTGAAATGCTCCATGTCGGGGATATCACAAAACTTGACGGAGCGGCACTGGCTCCTGTGGATGTCATCTGCGGGGGCAGCCCATGCCAGGACCTGAGTGTGGCTGGGCAACGTGCCGGACTTGCCGGGGAACGCTCCGGTCTATTCATGGAGCAGACTCGGATCACGAAGGAAATGAGAAAATCAGATGAACAGCGAAACGTACCAGCTCACCTTGTTCGACCTCGATACCTCGTTTGGGAGAATGTCCCCGGAGCCTTCAGCTCCGCAGACGGCGAGGATTTCAGGGCGGTCATCGAGGAGATCGTCCGCATTAAGTACAGTGCCTGTGATGTGCCTCGACCTGAGTCCGGGCGCTGGGAATCTGCTGGGGCTGTCATATTGGGAACTGAATTCAGCTTGGCTTGGCGTGTCTTGGACGCTCAATTCTGGGGAGTCGCCCAGCGCCGCCGTCGCATCTTCCTTGTCGCAGATTTTGGAGGCACAACCGCACCCGAAATACTATTTAAGCAAGACGGCCTGTTTGGGGATATTGCGGAGAGCGGAAGCCAGGGGCAAGGAGCTGCCGCCCCAGCTCAAGGAGGCACTGACGATACAGGCGGAGCTTGCCTGACTCCATGGGATGTACAGAGCCGCCGCATCTTTGAGGAAACCGGAACATGGCCCGCTCTCTATAGCGGCGAAGGCGGCGGGCATGGATATATACAGACAGAAGAAAAAACAGCGATAGCCTTTGCTGCCAACCAGCGTGATGAAGTACGGGACCTCCACGATGTAGCCGGAGCCTTGGGCGCACAACCCGGCATGAAACAGCAGACCTTTGTGGCAGATTCTGAAAAAATCAGCACCTTTCATGTCAACCAAAGGGATGAGGTGATTGACCTCAATGGAATATCAGGCGCCCTGCTGGCAACCCGCAATATGCAAATGCAGACGTTTGTCACCCAGCAACCGCTGATATGTTTAAACGATCATGGCGGAGAACGCATGGATATCACTGAAGAAGTAACGCCTACTCTCCGTGCAGGCATGGGAGGCCATCCTCCCCTTGTATCCCAGCCGAACTGTCTGAATGGCTGGGATACCCAGCAAAGCCGTGTGTTCACGCCGGAGGGTGTGGCACCCACTCTTGCCGGAGCGGACGGCGGCGGCGGAAGAAACCCGGCAGGACTTCTGTTTGCGGCAGGAGTTGTCAGCAAGGGTGACGGGGACTGCTTTCTCACTCCGGAGGTTCATACCTCCATCACCAGCGGCGGCGGTCAGGCCGGACAGGGCTATCCCTGTGTGCTTACCGCAGGATTCTGCGGCAATGCCAGTGCCGAAGCCAGAGGAATCGGTTATCAGGCAGAGTGTTCACCCACTATTAAAACGGGTACTGCTCCATCGGTGCTCTGCCTTAACGATCAGGGCGGCAGCCAGATGCACTGCACCGAGGACATCACAGGTACGCTCCGCGCCCAGGAGCATGGGCATCAGCCACTGGTCATGGCGACCCAGCAGGGCGGCGCAGAAATCGGCGTCGGCGTCTGCCCAACCATTACGGCCAGCGCGGGCATGAGCGGAAACAACCAGCCGGTGCTGTTTGATAACCACGCCAAGGATTGCAGATATAACGGACCTTTGGAGGTAGCCCCTACCGTAACATCGACTTACGGTACCGGCGGCAACAATGTCCCGCTCGTGGGAAGTCCCATTTTGCAGGAAACCATCTGCATTGCCGGTAACACCATCGACCGAGAGCCGGAAAACGGCGGGAACGGATTGGGCTGTCAGCCGGATATCAGCTATACCATTACCACCAGCGACCGCCATGCGGTATTCAGCCGCCAACGGGGCGATGAGTTTTCTGAAAATGATGTGGTAGCCACACAAAGTGCAAGGCAGCATAAGGATGCCACTGATCTCATTTGTCAGCCTGAAATATTCGGCCAATCACAATATGGCAACTATGCAGAGGGCTGTACTACCCTGCGTGCCCAGGGAGGTGACAACGGAGGCGGAAGCGAAAATCTTGTAAAAGAGAATGGGCGCAACCTCATCCGCAGGCTTACCCCTCTGGAATGTGAGCGGCTCCAAGGCTTCCCCGATGGCTGGACGCTGATACCGGGGGCATCGGACAGTGCCAGATATAAGGCACTTGGCAACAGCGTAGCGATACCGTGCGTGGACTTTGTCCTCCGGGGTATCGCATATTTTTTGCAAAAAATCCATGAGGAACAGGAGGAATAGCTCCCATGTATATGTACCCTGACAACTTGAAATCAAAGGCTACCCTGTGGCTGTGGGAACTGCGGGACATCGGAATCATCGGCATCGGATGCCTGATTTCTGTCTTTGCCCTTTCCCAGCTCGGCTGGCTTCCGCCCATCGTCCTGACGGCGCTCTATGCCTTTTTATCCATACGTTTTGAGGACGTGAGTATCCTCGATTTTATCCGCTATGCCGCCTCTTTCTTCTTCGGCAAGCAACAATCCTATGAATGGAGGGCATGAATATGAACAGAAAAAGGAAACAGGAGGCAAGGGAGAAAGCCTCCACCCGCCAGCTCATCGGCATCGAGGACATCACAGGCTACAGCCTTGTAACTCCCCACGGTGATCTGGTATTTTTTATTGTTAAACCCACCAACATCAGCGTCCTGTCCGATTCCAGCATTGGGGCAAGGATTTATGCCCTTATGAATGTGCTTAAGGGCATCTCCGATATTGAAATGCTGTGCCTTAACAGCCGTGAGAACTTTGAGGACAACAAGAGCTATCTGAAAGCCAGGATGGATGCCGAGCAAAACCCTGTCATCCGAAAGCTGCTGGCACAGGACACGACCGCCCTTGACCGTATGCAAGTGCAGATGGCAACAGCGCGGGAATTTTTAATCATCATCCGCCTGCGTGGAGAAAAAGAAAAGGACGTAGGACCCTACCTCTCCCGCATCGAAAAGAGCCTCAAGGATCAGGGATTTACTGCGCGCAGAGCCGGTGAAACCGATATCAAGCGCCTGCTTGGAGTCTACTATGAACAAAATGTCACCACTGAAATGTACGAGGATTATGATGGGGAACGCTGGGTAATTCTCGGAGAATAAGTAAAATTCAATCAACGGCCGTAGGGAGATACCTTGCGACCAAAGGCATGGAACCTCCCTCGGCTGGACAGGAGGTATTTTTTCATGCCTAAAATCAGAAAAACAAAGGCTGATATTTCAACTGTAGAGCCGAAAATCAAGGATTTCCTTGACATGATCGCACCGGGCATCGTCAAGTTCAATACGGATTATTTTATATGCGGCAACACCTATCGGTGTGTCTGGGCTCTCCGTGAGTACCCTACCGCAACCGATGAGCAGGCTATCCTGCGCCATCTTGGGGAAAAGGACGGCGTGACCCTGCGCATCTACACCAGACAGGTAACGGCGGCCGAGGAAAAGAGAATCATTCACAACGCCGCCAACAAAAATCGCATGGATAAGAGCAGCACCAATGACCTCCAGCAGACAGTCACCGCCGAAAGCAACTTGCAGGATGTGGTCACACTGGTATCCTCCATGCACCGAAACCGTGAGCCGCTCCTCCACTGCGCTGTGTTTCTTGAGCTTTCAGCGAACAATTTGGACGATTTAAAACTCCTCCAGACCGATGTTCTGACCGAGCTGGTCCGCTCAAAGCTCAATGTGGACCGGCTCATGCTTCGCCAGCGAGAGGGCTTTCTATCGGTCGGCCCTGCAGGACGAAATGTGTTCGGCAGCCAGTTTGAACGGGTTTTGCCCGCCAGTTCGGTGGCAAACCTCTATCCGTTCAATTACTCAGGCAAGACCGACCCCCACGGTTTCTATCTTGGCCGGGATAAATTTGGCTCAAATATCATTGTGGACTTTGATAAGCGTGACGATGACAAGACGAATGCGAACATTTTGATCCTCGGCAACTCCGGCCAGGGCAAGAGCTATCTTCTCAAGCTCATCCTCTGCAACATTCTCGAATCGGGCAAGGCCGTCCTGTGCCTTGATCCGGAACATGAATACATTGACCTCGCGGAGAACTTCGGCTGTTTCATCGACCTGATGAGCGGGCAATACCGAATCAATCCTCTGGAGCCTAAAACATGGGATGAAGGAGGCAGCCCGGAGGATACCGATGCGCCCCAGGCATTCCGCCAGTCCACCAAACTCAGCCAGCACATTTCCTTTCTCAAGGATTTTTTCCGCTGTTATAAGGATTTCTCCGACCGCCATATTGACGCCATTGAAATCATGCTGGGCAAGCTGTACGAAAAGTTCGGCATCAGCGACCACACCGATTTCAGGAGCCTTGCAGTCACAGACTATCCCATCCTATCTGACCTTTACGCTCTCATTGATGATGAGTTCAGGGAATATGACAAAACCAAATATCAGCTCTACCCACAGGAACTGCTGCAGGAAATTCTGCTGGGGCTCCACTCCATGTGTATGGGTGCTGAGAGTAAATTCTTCAACGGCCACACCAATGTGACCTCCGACCGCTTTATTGTATTTGGCGTCAAGGGGCTGCTGCAGGCCAGTAAGAATGTCAAGAACGCCCTGCTGTTCAATGTGCTTTCCTTCATGAGCGACAAACTGCTGACCGAGGGGAACACTGCCGCCTCGATTGACGAGCTGTATCTGTTCCTGTCCAATCTGACTGCGATTGAGTATATCCGAAATTTCATGAAGCGTGTGCGCAAGAAGGAGTCGGCTGTTATTCTGGCATCTCAGAATTTGGAGGACTTCAATATCGAAGGCATCCGAGAGCTGACGAAACCGCTGTTCTCTATCCCGACCCATGCTTTCCTCTTCAACGCCGGAAACATCGACAAGCAGTTTTATATCGACAGCCTGCAGTTAGAGGAATCCGAATACAACCTAATCCGCTTTCCCCAGCGTGGTGTGTGCCTGTATAAGTGCGGTATTGAGCGGTATAACCTTGCGGTCCATGCCCCTGCCTACAAGGAAAAGCTGTTCGGAAAGGCGGGTGGCAGATGATGAAGAAGGGAGAAAAAGTCATGGACAGAGTTCAAAATCAGAAAGAAAACAAGGCGGGTATCCTCGATGATATGCTGTCTTTTATCCGCTACACTCCGAACCGGGAAGCGGATATTTTAGCTTTTATGGAGAAGTACCAAAAAGCGGACCACGAAGAACGCCCTGCTATTTTGGGGCATCTTCGGTGCTGTATGGACGGAAAGGAATACCCCAACCCTTACGCCCGAGGCTACCATTATACGCCGGAGGATGTGTCCCTCATGGGAAAGCTTCTGGATGAATACATCGATGACCTCATATCCGCAGAAGGTGATCCTGCCGCTATCTCCGAGTGTGTACGGGATACGGTTTTGAAAATCAATGCGCTCAATGAGGAATGCGGACAGTACCTGATTGATACTTGGCGCAGGGAACGGCTGTGTGGATTTATCAACTCTGCTGCCCAAACAGCGGGGCTGTCACAGGAAAAAGACCTTACCCTGCAGCACAGGATGTGGTAAAGGCGGTGGGTAAATGGAGATACAAGGTCAGAATTTCGGGATTGAAATTGAAATGACCGGGATTACACGAAGCCGCGCCGCCGAGGTGATTGCCGAACATTTCGGCACGACAAAAGAATATGAGGGCAGCTTCTACGATGCCTATTATGCCTGTGACAGCCAGCGGCGCAAATGGAAGGTCATGAGTGACGGCAGTATTGACTGCCAAAAGAAAGACGGCCGCAGAAAAATCAGCGCCGACAGGAATTACAGCGTGGAGCTGGTCAGTCCCATCTGCCAGTACCAGGATATCGAAACTGTGCAGGAATTGATTCGTAAGCTCCGGGAAGCCGGAGCATTTGTGAATTCCTCCTGCGGTATCCATATCCACATCAATGCCGCCCCCTTTGATGCTCCAAAACTCCGCAATCTGGTCAATATCATGGCGGCCAAGGAGGATATGATTTATAAGGCATTAAAGGTTTCCAGGGGCAGGGAAAACAGCTACTGCCAAAAGATTGACCCTGCCTTTTTAGAGCGGATTAATCGGCAGAAACCCACTACCCTCGACCAACTGAAACGTATCTGGTACAACGGCAATGATGGCAGCCGTGAGCATTATCACCACAGCCGCTACCACTGCCTGAATCTGCACAGCGTGTTCCAGAAAGGCACGGTGGAATTCCGTGCTTTCAACGGTGACCTCCATGCAGGAAAAATAAAAGCGTATGTACAGTTCTGTCTGGCCATGACTGCACAGGCACTCAACCAGCGGTCGGCAAGCCCGGCAAAAACGCAATCCACCAATGAAAAATATACCTTCCGGGTGTGGCTTTTGCGCCTCGGTATGATTGGGGATGAATTTAAAACGGCCCGCAAGCATCTGCTGGATCACTTGGAGGGCTGCATCGCATGGAAAGACCCGGCACAGGCCCAAAGGCAAAAAGAACGGCTGCGGCAGAAGCGTGAAGCGGAGCGGTTACAGGAGCAGAGGCCACCGGAAGAAGCTATGCCGGAAACTGTAATGGAAGCGGAGGATGAACAGTCCTCCGCTTTTACTATGTCAATGTAAAGGAGATCGTATGAAAAACAAACTGTATATTGCCTATGGCAGTAACCTCAATCTGCCGCAGATGGCGCAAAGATGCCCCACCGCCAAGGTGGTTGGGGCTTCCGAGATCAAGGATTATGCCCTTGTGTTTCGGGGCGGCAGGCACGGTGCGGTGGCTACCATTGAACCTTGTGAGGGCTCTTCTGTCCCTGTTTTGCTGTGGAAGATCACCCCGAAGGATGAGGCGGCTCTCGACATTTATGAAGGGTTTCCCCGATTTTACGACAAAGAAACCATAGAACTCCCGCTGGACGGAAAGACTGTTTCAGCCATGGTCTATGTCATGACTCCGGGACACCGGCTGGGCTATCCCTCCGATTATTATTATAATACCATCCATGACGGCTACGAAACCGCGGGGTTTGATACCGCTGTTTTGGAGCAGGCAATCGATTATACCGAGCAGCTCATGGAAGGTGAGCCGGAACCGGAACAGCAAAACCTGTTCGGCTTTGGCGGCTTGAAATGGTGGTGATGGCATGGCAGATCCCGCTACCATTACAGCTATTGCAAAAGCCGCCGCTGCCGCACTCTCGGATGAACGAATCCGAAAAACCATCGGCTGGATCATTGCCGCCGTCCTGTCCCCGCTCATTTTAGTTATCGTACTGGTCTGCTCCCTGCTCTCCGGCACCACAAACCACAACAACACAGCCGTAGAGCTGTGCTTTCATGGCGGTGTGATTCCAGGGAGTATGCCTGCGGATTACAGAGGGCACATCGGGGATATGCGGCAGAGCTTCACCCTAATAGACGGTGCCATATCCACAGTGAACACAGAGATGGAGGACGGCCACAGCCTTGACGATTACCGAGTCAAGGCTATTTTTTATTCTCTGTTTTTCGGTGCGGAGTCTCCCTCCCGCTTGGAACACCGGCGATATGTGGACTGCTTCGTCACTTACGAGGAACGCACCCGTACCGTGGAAAACGATGACGGAACAACCTCGGAGGAAACTTATACCGTGGCTGTTCCCATTTCCTCTCTGCCTGCCATCTACAACAACATCAGGTCACTGTTCGGCAGGGCCATCACTTATGACGATCAAGCCAATGCCAACGAAATCTATTACCGTGCTTTATACGGCATCGGTGCGCCCGCCGAGGATGACGATTCCACCATGTGGGAGAATTGGACTCCAGACCAGCTTGGCGGTTTCTTTTCTGACTTGCCTGTAGGTGAGGTGGGCGCTGAAGCTGTCCGCCTCGGTCTTTCCCGCCTTGGAGATCCCTACTCCCAAGAGCTGCGCGGACAAGGAAGTTACACCGACTGCAGCTATCTTGTACAGTGGGTGTACAAAAAACTGGGGGTAAACCTCCCCGGTACGGCTGCGGCGCAGGGCAAATATTGTGTGGACAATGGGCTGACCATTCCTAAATCAAGCCTTGCTCCCGGTGATTTGGTGTTCTGGAGCCACAAGCCCAACGGCCGTTTTATGAATATCACTCATGTGGGAATCTACGCCGGGGACGGCAAGGTGGTGGACGCTTCGTCCTCCAGAGGACAGGTCGTCTACCGGGATTTATTCGATTCCGGCAAACAGGTTCTGTACGGCAGGCCCTATGCAGACACACAAAAATCCTCTGCCAGCGGATTTGTTTCACCGCTGGGGAATGGATGGCGCTCCATGGTGACCTCCGAATTCGGCGGCAGGACAGACCCCCTCACAGGGGAATGGGCGGGACATACCGGCCTTGACCTTGGCGCCTCCAAGGGTACCACTATCCGCTCGGCAAAGGCGGGAACGGTGAAAACGGTGATCTATGGAAGCACGGGCTATGGTTATTATCTGACCATTGACCACGGAAATGGAATGGTCACCTTATACGGACACTGCTCCCAAATCCTCGTCCGTGAGGGACAGACGGTCAAGGCCGGGGAAACCATTGCAAAGGTGGGTTCCACCGGGCGAAGCACCGGTAACCATCTGCACTTCGAGGTGAGAGTGGGCGGTGTGCAGAAGAATCCGAGAAACTATTTGCCGTAAACCGGCTGATTTTTTCTTTCTGTTTTGCGGCGCTAACACCCATAAAAAATCAAAGGGAGGACACTCAATATGAAAAAAGAAGCCATCACCATACAAATGGATGCCGAAAAACTCCGTGCAGTCAAACGCTACATGGAGAAGAAAGATGCGGACTTGGAACAGGAGCTTGGCGACTCATTACAAAAGCTCTATGAAAAATACGTTCCTGCTTCCGTCCGGGAATACATTGACGAGGGGTGCGATGATACCCCTGCTGCTACAACTTCAGTTAAAAAACAGAAAGAGAAAAACAAAGCATCAACCGCTGTCGATAGCGATTCGGTAAATGCAACACCTTAAGACTCGCACCCGTCCACCAGCGTTGCCCCCTGTCCGCCCCTGTGTGGGCTTTTGCAGGGCTGGGCGACAGGTTTACCCACAGCACCGACTAAAACCGATTATGAGGGCTTTGTGCGGAGGTGTCAGGAAACCGGCTCTCAGCCAAAGATACCGAAATCTCATGCACCCTCTGCGGTCGAAAAAAGAGCAGGATAAAGGCGGGTGGTCGCAAGCGCCCTACCGCCGCCCACTTCGCCCAGCAGTGCTGGGCGTTTTTCGCACCTTCCTATGAGGTGGTCGGATTACGGCTTTGTCACAGCCGAGGTGGTCGGAATCCACGAAAACGTGAAGAAACAAAGGAATTTGCACGGTCACCTCATAGGTCGACACCCAAGAAAGGTCGGATTTCATATGAAAAATAATAAGGAACGGACAGCGGTCTGGCTGTACCCCGAAACCATGGAACGGCTGGATGGCTGGCTGCCAAAGGACAACTGCAAGAGCCGCAGCGAGTTTATTGAAAAGGCACTCAGCTTTTACATGGGCTACCTTGGGACGGAGGACATCTCCTCCTACCTCTCAAAAGCTCTGCTTGCATCCATCCAGGGCACACTGCAAAAGACCGAAAACCGGGTGGCAAACAATCTGTTTCGGCTTTCTGTGGAAATCAGCATGATGATGCATCTGCTGGCAACTACGTTGGAGATTACCGATGAGGAACTGCACCGGCTCCGCGGCCGGTGCGTTGCCGAGGTAAAACGGACCAGAGGAAAAATCCGTCTGGACGATGCGGTGGATTTCCAGAGCAGCCCTGAGACGGAAGAATAATGGCCCGCATCATTCTCAAGTGCCCCTACCTCAAAGGAGGAGAAAAGACTGCCGCTCATCTGAACAACCTCGTCAAATATATTGCCACCCGTGACGGTGTAGAAAAAATGGAAAGCGGTCATAAGCTCTGGCACTCCACAAAAAAACAAAAGGAATTGATTGCACAGATACTCCGGGAGTTTCCTGATGCCCGGGATTTATTTGAGTATGAGGATTACCTCAAAAACCCCAACCGGGGAAACGCCTCCGAATTTATCACCATTGCACTGGAACAAAGCCTTGATAAAATCGGCAGCCGGGAGAAATATCTGGACTACATTGCAAACCGTCCCCGTGTCGAAAAGTTTGACAGCCATGGTCTGTTCACGGCCGGGGGTGAGCCGCTGGTCTTATCACAGGTTGCTGATGAAGTATCCAGTCACACCGGAAATGTGTGGACCCCGATTATTTCTCTCCGTCGTGAGGATGCCGCACGGTTGGGTTATGACAATGCCCCTACGTGGAAGGCTCTGCTTTCCGAAAAAGCCGTGGAGCTTGCGGAGAATTTAAAAATCCACCCTGACCATCTGAAATGGTACGCCGCTTTCCACAACGAGTCCCACCACCCTCATATCCACATGGTCTGCTATAGCACCGATCCAAGAGAGGGCTATCTCACGAAACAGGGCATCAAAAAAATGAAGTCCTCTCTGGCAAATGAGATTTTCCGTCAGGAGCTCATCCCGCTTTACGGGGAAAAGACCCAGCGGCGGGATGACCTGAAGGAACAGGTGGCCGAAGCCATGGGAGAACTGATCCGTCAGATGAATGGCGGCGTTTTGGTCAGCGAGCGCATGGAGCAGCTCCTCACGCACCTTGCCGAACGTCTGCAAACGGTCAGCGGCAAAAAGCAGTACGGCTATCTGAAAGCAGACCTGAAAAATGTGGTGGACGAAATTGTGGATGAGCTTGCCAAGGACAGTCGTGTCTCGAAAGCCTACCGCCTGTGGTGGGAAGTCAGGGGCAGGATCGAATCCATCTACACAGAAACTCCGTCCGAGCGGCCTCCTCTTTCCCGCTGTGATGATTTTAAGCCCATCCGCAACATGGTCATTCAGGAAGCCCTAATGATTGGGAACATGACCTTTGAGGAACCGGCATCTGTAGAAACATCCCTGCCGGAGCCGGAGAACGATCTGGAGATGCCCCTCTCTGACATGGCGGATGAAGAAGATCAGGAACCGGCAGATGATTTCGGGGAACGGTCCTCCATCGATGAAGCCTCTGCCGATAAGGAATCCTCCGCCTCATGGTGGACGGATGGCTACAAACAGGCAAAGCAATATTTGTACGGCGATGAGGATGCTGGAATCTCGCAGGACTTTCACAAGGCTCGTGAACTTTTCCTCGCAGAAGCGGATGAAGATAATCCCCTTGCACTCTATGACCTTGGTCGAATGTCCGCCGATGGTCTTGGATGCGAAGCGGACGCCGATGAAGCATATCGCTGGTACGAAAAGGCCCTTGCTGTTTTCCATGCTGCCGAGGAAGAAAAGCCTTGGAAGTACACCGAGTACCGTATCGGCAAAATGTATGCCGCCGGACTTGGCACAGAGCAGGACTATCTGCAGGCGGCGGATTGGCTCACCCTGTCTGCGAATGAGAATTACAAGTACGCACAGTATTCCCTTGGCGGCCTGTATTCCCTTGGCGGCCTGTATTACCATGGCAAAGGCATGGATCAGGATCATGAATCTGCCTTTGCCCTCTATACCCGCTCGGCCAATCAGAGCTTTCCCTATGCCAGCTTCGAGCTTGGTAAAATGTCGCGGGACGGAATCGGCTGTGTGAAAAATCAGCAGGATTCTGACCGCCGCTTCAAGGAAGCCTTTCTCGGCTTTGTGTCTCTGGAGGAACAGGGCCATGACGATAAGCTCCAGTACCGTTTGGGCTGGATGCTTCTGAATGGCATTGGTACAGACAAGGATGAAGCCAGGGCAAAGGAATACTATGAAAAGGCGGCATCCGTAGGAAACCCCTTTGCCTGCTACCAGCTTGCCAAGCTCATCCTCTCGGATGAAAAGGCACAGCCGCAGGAGGTGGAGAAAGCCCTCGGCTATCTCCGGGAAGCGGTGGCTGCTGAGAATCCCTATGCCGCATATTTTCTCGGCAAGCTCTACGAAAAGGGACAGCATGTTCCGCAGAATACTGCCGAGGCGGTACGGCTCTATACAATGTCGGCAGAACAGGACAATGACTTTGCTGCATACCGGCTCGGCAAGCTGTATCTTGGCGGTGAGGGCGTGCTGAAGGATGTGGAGTCCGCCATTCTCTGGCTGACCTTTGCCGCCGACAGAAAGAACCAATTTGCTGAATATGCCCTCGGCGTCCTCTACTTCAAGGGGGAGGATGTTCCGAAGGATGTCCCCAAAGCTCTGGAATACCTGAAACGGTCTGCCGGTCAGGGTAATCAGTTTGCACAGTACCGGCTGGGCAAGATTTATCTTATGGGCGAGGATATGCCAAAGGATATTCAGACTGCCCTGCAATTTCTGACGGCTGCCGCTGAACAGGGAAATCAGTATGCGCAATACACCCTCGGCAAGCTGTATCTGATGGGAAAGGATGTTCCGAAGGACAAGGAAACTGCTGTCCGCTGGTTTACCTTATCGGCAGAGCAGGGCAACATTTACGCTCAGTTTTTCCTCGACCATATGGACGATTTCAAAGACCCCTCTGTCCTGCTGGCGGGAACACGGCTCCTGCATCACATGAGCCGTGTTTTTGCGGACAACGCTCCGCCGCTGAAACCGCCCGGTCAGCGAACCGACCGCAAGCTCCTCCGCAAGCTTCGTGAGAAAAAGCAGGCGCAGGGCCATGCGAGGGATGACCATGAGCAAACCATGTCATTATAACGATTGGAGGATAACCGTGAAGAAACAGAAAAAGAAAATCAAACAGCCACCCATCAAGGGAAAATTGCTCCAAAGCCAATGCCGTCCTGTAAAAAGGGCGGCTTTTTTTCATAGAATCGGCACTCGCCATAGATAGGAGGTACGCCCATGGGTGTATATGTGCATTTTACGGATGACCAGAAATACCGTGCCAATAATGTGGACCTTGTGGACTTTCTCCAGCGGCAGGGCGAGAAGCTGATCTCCAGCGGTCGGGATAAGCGGCTGGCTTCTGACCGCAGTATCACTGTCCGGGGAAACGAGTGGTACGATCACTCCGCAGAGAGCGGCGGGTATGCCATTGATTTCGTGCGGAAGTTCTACGAATGCTCTTATCCCGAAGCCGTCACTCTACTGCTGGGCGGTGAGCAGGGCGAGATTTACAGACCGGCGCAGGAAAAGAAGCAGGAGCCGAAAAAGCCCTTTGCGCTCCCACCGGCGCATACGGATATGCGCCGAGCCTATGCCTATCTGGTAAAAACCCGGCACATCGGCCGGGAGGTGGTCAGCTTCTTTGCAAAGAAGAAGCTCCTCTATGAAAGCTGCGAAAAATCGAAGGATGGCATGAAGGAATACCATAACGCCGTGTTTGTGGGCTTGGATGAAAACGGAGTTGCCCGTCATGCGCACAAGCGCGGAATTTACACCTTGGGGCAGGCGTTTAAAGGAAATGTGGACGGCTGCGATCCCCGGCACAGCTTTCACTGGCTTGGCGAAAGTGAGCATCTGTATGTTTTTGAAGCGCCGGTGGATATGCTGTCGTTTATCACCCTGCACCCACAGGACTGGCAGCGGCACAGCTATGTGTCCCTCTGCGGCGTCGGCGATCAGGCAATGCTGTGGATGCTGGAACAGTACCCGCAGCTCCGGCAGGTCTCGCTATGCTTGGATAACGATGAAGCCGGACACAAAGCAAGCGAACGGCTGAAACAGCAGCTTGCGGAACAGGGGTATACATCCGAGCGGCTCACTTCACAGGGGAAGGACTGGAATGACGATTTGATAGAAGCGATACAGCAAAAGTCGAGTGGCTTTGAAATGCGGATGGCATAGCAAAAAGGAGCAGTCAAGAGTATTGACTGCTCCTAAAAAGTCTGACACTTACAGAAAAAGTTGCACTTGGCAGCTATGCTGATTATGAAAATTTGGCTTGCTCACCAGATCGCAGTTCATATGACCAGACTATGGTAAAGGCAATGGATTTTGAAAAGCTGTAACAAACTATATTTTACTATAAATTAATTCTGCAAATTGTCCGTATTGTTTAACTTCTTTCAAATAAAATCGCCTCAATACTTCTTTTTGTGAAAACAACGGTATTCCCTTCCCTAATAACACAGGGGCAATTTGTATTGTCATATTATCTACCATGTCATTATCTAACAGTGGGGCTAATATCGTGTTTCCTCCAATAATCCAAATATTTTTATCATTTTCTATTTGTTTTACAAATTTGACAACATCACAATTTATAGGAATAAATTCGCTGACTGATAATCTTTCAGCATGTGTAAAAACGTAATTTTTAGTAGTCGAATAAAGACTGCCTATATTCCCTGTGTTTTTAATTTCATTAAATGTTCTTTTGCCCATTATAGTAATATCCATGCTTTTATAAAAGTTTTCATAACCGGTTTCTTCTATTGCACCAGTTTGGTAAAGCCAGTCCAGGTTATGATTTTTGTCAGCAAGATAGCCATCCATAGTAATGCAGCCATAAAAAAATACACTCATTTTAAACCTCCTTTGAATAGTTCTTCTTTGCTTAAATGTCATATAAAAAAACTACACTTCAAATTCTTATTTATTGCTGCTCTATATGCTTCAACAAGCTACAACCGTTTAACCATTTTACCACCAAATTGACCGAAAAGAAAGGAGTCTTCCATGTCATCTCAAGTCTATACCCTAATCGCTGCGGCCGCCGTGATGTTTCTCGTCATCGGCGGTCTTTCTCTTTTGGCCCATTATTACACCCTCAACGGAATCAAGTCCCGCACGGTGGGTGACGGACAGCATGGTACGGCGCGGTTTTCCACCAAGCAGGAAATAAAAAGCATCTATAAGCACATCCCCTTTCAGCCGGAGCTGTGGCGGAAGGGAGAAACCCGCCCCGCTGTTTCAGATCAGGGTATCATCCTCGGCAGTATAGGTGCGAAGAACAAGGTCACGGCGCTGGTGGATACCGACGACATCCACTGCCTTATGATCGGCGCATCCGGCGTGGGCAAGACGGCATTTTTCCTGTACCCGAATCTGGAGTATGCCTGTGCCTCCGGCATGAGTTTTCTGACCACCGACACGAAAGGCGATCTTTACCGCAACTACGGCGCCATTGCCCGCGACCACTACGGCTACCATGTGGCGGTCATCGACCTTCGAAACCCCACCCGCTCAGACGGCAACAATATGCTCCATCTGGTGAACACCTACATGGATGCGTACCTTGCCGACGAAAATAACCTTGTAGCAAAGGCGAAAGCAGAGAAATACGCCAAGATTATCTCCAAAACCATCATCAACGCCAGTGGGGAGAATTACGGACAAAATCAGTTTTTTTATGATGCCGCTGAAGGACTCCTGTCCTCGGTGATTCTGCTGATTGCCGAGTATCTTCCTCCTACTGAGATAGATGGGAAAAAGGTAGACTGCCGTCATATCATCAGTGTGTTCAAATTAGTGCAGGACTTGCTGGCCCCCAGCAAGGTAAAGGGAAAAAGTCAGTTCCAGCTCCTCATGGATAAGCTCCCGTCCGACCACAAGGCCCGCTGGTTTGCAGGAGCCGCTCTCAACTCTGCGGAGCAGGCCATGGCATCGGTGCTCTCCACCGTGCTGTCCCGTCTGAATGCTTTTCTCGACTCCGAAATGGAGCAGATACTCTGCTTTGAAACAGCTATTGATGCGGAGAAATTCTGTAATGAAAAATCCGCACTGTTTATCGTGCTCCCCGAAGAAGATTTGACCAAGTATTTTATGGTCAGTCTTATGATCCAGCAGCTCTACCGGGAGATCCTCGCGGTTGCGGATGAAAACGGCGGCAAGCTGAAAAACCGCGTGATGTTTTACTGCGATGAGCTCGGAACGCTTCCGGCCATTGAATCGCTCGAATTAATTTTCAGTGCCTCACGCTCACGCCGGCTTGCGATGGTACCGATCATACAGTCCTTCGGTCAGCTCGAAAAGAATTACGGCAAAGAGGGTTCGGAAATCATCGTGGACAACTGCCAGGACACCATCTTCGGCGGCTTCGCTCCCAACAGTCAGACCGCCGAAGTGCTGAGTAAGGCATTGGGCAGCCGCACCGTCATGAGCGGCAGCGTAAGCAGGGGAAAGAATGATCCCAGCCAGTCCTTGCAGATGATGGAGCGTCCCCTCATGACGCCTGACGAACTCAAATCCATTCCCAAGGGTAACTTTGTTGTGATGAAAACCGGCACCCATCCCATGAGGACAAAGCTGCGGCTGTTCCTTGATTGGGGTATCCGTTTCGGAGAGCCCTATACCGTGGAGGAAAAAGCGCACCGAAAGGTGGTCTACGCCGATAAGCAGATGCTGGAGGAAAACATCGTCCGCAAGCACACGACCTGCCTTATGGTGGACGAAGAAACCGGGGAGATGCTGGAACCAACCACCGGAAGAGGAACCCTTCATACCCCGGTGGCAGAACCGTCTGAAAACACCATGCGCCGCCGCAATGTGCTCAAAACGTAAAGGAGGTTCCCATGAGCTACTTCAACCACATTTATACAGCCTCGCCCGATGAGCTTCCCCATCGGGCGAGAGCTGTCTATCTATACCTTTGTGACCGGGCAGGAAAAGGTAAGGACTGCTGGCCTGCGGTAAAAACGATTGCCTCCGACTTGCAGCTTTCCCGCAGTACCGTTAAACGCGCAATCCATGATCTGGTCAGAGCTGAGCTGATCGAAAAGGAGCCGCGCTACCGGGAGAATGGAAGCAACAGCTCCAACCGTCTCATTTTAAGAAAATAGCAGGGGATGGTAAAGCAAAAGGGCGGATTTCCCGCCAGGGAGGTATTCCGTTCTTCTGCTGAACCCAGGTGCGGTTCACCGTGAACCCACCAGAACCTCTCACTCTAACAAATTTTATTACAGAAAAAGAATAAAGTGTTGCTTTATATATTCTTGTGTAACACAAGAAACGCTATATTTGTAAACTACAAATTATTGTGGACAAGATGGAGTGAATATAGGTAATTTATTTATATTGTTCTTGTATATTCTGCATCTTGCGTATATTTTCCCGCATTTACAAAGGCTTTATAACTTCAACTTCTACACCAAGCCCCATAAATAATTTGGTACAGGCTCTAGCAATTTCATATATGCCTGAGCCGAATTATATTATGAAATTGCTGATCTTTTTCATCAGCAAATCAGGGCAATCAACTAAAGGAGAGTGTCCACTATCTTTAATAATCATCAACTCAGCTTTGTCTCCCAAAGCTTCAACAGTTTCTCTTACTGTAGCTTCTGGTATTATTATATCCTTTTCACTCCAAAAGCTCAGTACCGGAGCCTCTATTTCATTTATTCTGCAATCACCCGCTGAATATCCATTATGTTTATTTGACATGTTAAATAAGGCCAACGCCCAATAAATATCTACCAAGTTCCTCTGTTTTAAGGTTGCATTGATATACAGTTTATTATCTTCGGGTAAGGGTTTACGATTTGAATAAATGGCTCTATTCCATAAAATACTCATAGAGTCAAAATCCTTATTTTCAATTGCACGAAGGCAAGGAGCAACTTCCGGATCTTTGGCCATTTCTGTCCTGTCTTCATAAGTTTGCCCCATTAGTATTTCTCCTTGAGCATCTTTTTTAAACAGCGGACTTCCAGTGTAACCTACAGACTCTATCAGTACGATTTTTTTTACTATATCTGGATAATCGGCACCAAATTGCAAGCACACACTTCCTCCAGCAGACCACCCTAGCATTGTGAAATTCTTTAGTCCTAAATAATTCACAAATGCATATAGGTCGTCAGAAAGGTCTTTTATAGAATCTATTCTATTATTATAAGTGCTATCCCCAAATCCTCTCAAATCCACGATATAGGCTTTAAAATTTGGAGGCAGTCTTTCAGCTATGGGAAGCAAATGTAGTCCCGAGCACATATTTCCATGTACCAGAATCAAAATGTTATCCCCATTCCCGGCCTCTCTATAAGCCAATGTTTCTCCATTTTCCAACCTTAACTTTTTTATCTCTAAATTATTAATCATTCATTAGTCTCCTTAAGTGTTATTACCATTCGCTCGTTCCATGATTTCCTGTACTATTGATGTTTTGGCATTCGCATAGTGCTGAACATGCCGCCACTTATTTTCTGCCAAGCTTCGCTTGACTTGCGCATATTTCTCCCGGTCGGTTTCATTGGACCGTAACCAATCTCGAAAGCGCAACATTCTATTAATCTCAGATGTACCCGAACTGAACACATGCAGGTTGATGTCGGTATCGGGTCCTTTAAACAGACGATGCTCGAACCAGTCAGACTCCCGAATCCGCAACGTGTAGCCGGCTGCTTCCAATGCCGGGAGTTCAGGCCAACTTAGATCATATTCGGCAAGGGTGATAGGGGCGTTATGCGGTTTCAGCTCTCCAACCATGTTCTTTTGCAGTTCTTCATCGGTTGTAGGCATGGAGCTGTTACTATCTTGTTTTGATGGCATATGATCACTTCCTCGTTTCATAGTTAGCTTCATTTACCTACAGCCTCCATAGGCCATCGTCATTCGCTAATTCCTGGAACTCATCTATAAAACGACTTGCATGGAAACCGTCACAAACTGCATGGTGGACTTGCACTGAAAGGGGTAATAGTGTCTTTCCATCCTGTTCAAAATACTTGCCGAATGTAAAAATCGGACGCAAATAACTGCCATCCGTATAGTTTCGTCCTTGCCTCAAAACCCCTGTTTGGTATTATACTCCATATCTCTCCGGTGCAGGAATAGCCTTTTCTGATGCACGGCTAAGAGCTTCCCATTCTTCCCAAGTAGCCATCCGTGCTTTTAAGGTATCCAGTGCCAAATCGTAAACCATGCTACCAAGGATAAGCCGCAAAGGCGGATTATTGCTGGCTACTAATTTCATAAGGGCTTCCGCTGCCAAGGAAGGATCACTATCGATCGAATCTTCGGAATACTGTTTCGCCAGCTCATCGCGAAGTGTACCGTATGAATCTAATGGATTGCTGTAACTCATCGAAGTGTATAAATCTGTCCAGTATCCTCCTGGTTCCACCATAGTGAGTTTCACTCCGAAATGTTCCGCTTCTTTTGCTAAGGCTTCACTCATTCCTTCCAGCGCAAATTTACTTGCACTGTAAATACCAGACATCGGACCCGAGATAATAGCGCCAATGCTTGTAATCTGTATGATATGTCCAGAACGCTGCGACCTCAAATAGGGCATCACTGCCTGACAGACCCAAAGAGCTCCAAAAAAGTTTGTGTCCATTAGTTTCCGAGCATCGGATTCGTTTAGTTCTTCAATCATACCCATAGTCATGATACCCGCATTATTAACAACAATATCAAGCCTGCCGAAATGTTTAACTGCTGTTTCAACCGTAGAAAAAACAGCCTCCCTATCTGTAACATCGAGGCTTAATGGCAGCAAGGTTTCTGGATATGTTTCTTTTAGTTTCGCCAAATTATCAATCGTCCTTGCGACTGCAACAACTTTATCCCCGGCTTTCAAGGCGGCGCATGTAAAAGCATAGCCAAGCCCCTTGCTTGCTCCGGTAATAAACCATACTCGTTTATTTTCGCTATTAGGTGTCATAGATATTCTCCTTTACTATAATAGAAAGATTATTATAACCTGAGATTAATACTGTTAAATGCTGTGAACCCAGCAACTTTGAGCATTTTGTTTTGCACTCCAAGAAGCCCATCACTATAAATTATCGTCAACTACGTCCTCTTTTCAATCCGCTTGTGGTCTCATAGTTTCTTTGTCATAGCGCCGTGTCAGAAGGCGGCAGAGAATAGCGTCTGCCATCAGCACGACGCCTGACCAGAAAAACCATGTGTTTACACCTATAACCTCAACAACCGGACCCGCAACAAGTAAGCCTATCGGCATAGAAAGAGTCATGGCTGTCATCAAAAGGGAAAACACCTTGCCCATCATTTCAGGTGCAATGCTTTCTTGAACATAGGCCATAACAGGAACATTCATAAATGTGCCAGAGGCACCCAAGAAGAAGCAGCATATAGCAAAAATCCAAAAACCGCTTGTCGGTAACGCTCCGCTAATCAGTGTAGCCAGACCCATTAAGCCAATAGCTAAGGATGCCATGAAAAACCTCCTTTTCATGCCGCCCCATACACCAATAACCAAAGATGAAAGAAGCAATCCGGTTGCAAAGACAAATTCCACAATGCTATTGTGCCATGCTTCGCCCATAAAGTGGCTGCGTACCAGCAGAGGGAACAGAGAACCTAAGGGCATATAAAGTATGGTCATCAGCAGCATGGGGAAAAACACAGCCATTAAAGGCTTATTTGCTTTCATTGCGATAAAGCCCTGCTTCATGTCAGACAATACACTCATCTTCTCATTGGTTTGCGGAATGTCCGGAATTATAACAAATAGGAGGCAAACTATCGCAAAAGCGGCTCCCAGTATATCCACAATCATAATGGAGGAAATAGGTAGAAATGACATAAGCGCAGCACCCAACACAGGCCCCATCATGTTGGATATTGATTGGATCATATTTCCCCAGCCCCCTGCTTTGGTCAACATATCTGCTGGCACAAACATGGGTATCGCCGCTTGCATAGCTGGACCGTGAAAGGTATTCCCCAATCCACGCAAAAATAAAACAATGTAGATAAACCAAATAGGGGGTGTTTCCACAAGTAAAAATGCTGCACCAAGGATGATGCTGGATACAGCTACCAGACCGTCAGCTAAAATCATTACTGTTCGGCGGTTGTATCGGTCGATCCATACACCGGCAAAGGGTCCGATTAACATATTGGGGAGAAAGGCAACTAAGGATGCAATCGTCAAGGTGATTGCGGATTCAGTCTGGATGGTCAGCCACCAGATAACAGCGAACTGCACTGCGGCAGAACCCAAGATTGAAAAAGCCTGTCCTGTGTATATTACAACAAATTGTTTCTTCCAATTTTTTATTCTGTTCATTATAGAAATCTCCTTATATAAATTAAAAACGAACAACTGCCTAAGCGTTGTTCGTGCAGAAAGGCATAATTTTACAAGGAGATCTTCAAAAGCGAGGATATACTCATGTAAATATGTCTTTAAGCACAACAAATAAACCCTAAAAAGGGCAGTGCTTAAAAACTAAATTACATGAATATCAAATACATATTTCTACCCCGCTTTTACTTTGAATTATTATACTATATTTTAACTGCAATCTCAAGATATGAAACGGATTATGTTCTGCTCAATTTCTCAATAGCATCTTCTTCGGAAGACACAAAGAAGATATCTCTTCCTTTATTGCTTTCATATATAAAATCTTTCAGCGGCTTGCTTGTATAGCCGGAAAAGTCGCCAACAATCGCAAACTTAAATTGGTAATTGATAAACTTTTGTAAAATCTCACCGGCAATCTTCGTACTCAAAACAAAAAAGTCCGGGGTCACCGCATCTTTGTTCAATATAATGGAATGGCTTCCTGTTTCATAATTTACAGACATCATGAAATCCAGTGCGGACTGCACATCTGAAATACAAACCTCATCGCTGTTTACAATAGCTATTTCATTGCCGTTAGCCGTAATCTTCTTTATATCCATGATTAAATTGTCTCCTAAAAAGTGTGATTTATTGCGTTATCATAATAGGTTACTTGATTTCCTTTATTTTTGTCAGATCATCACTGCATAGGATTTCAAGATTCTCGAAAACCTTTTGAGCAGACCAATCCCACCATTTCAGCTTCAGCAGATAGCGGATGAGGTTGTCATCAAACCGCTTCCGAATGATTCTGATTGGATTGCCTCCGGCGATATAATAAGGTGGTATGTCCTTTGTTACAACGGAATTAGCTGCAATGATCGCCCCATCCCCAATATGCACTCCGGGCATAATCGTGACATTCTGCCCAATCCACACATCATTTCCGACAACGGTATCGCCTTTGAACGGTAGTTCTTCCAGCGTCGGTGTCACCTTTTCCCAACCGTGGCCCATGATGTTAAATGGGTAGGTGGTGACACTGCACATCCTGTGATTGGCACCGTTCATTACAAACTCGATACCTTTGGCAATGGCGCAGAATTTTCCGATTATGAGTTTGTCGCCTAAAAACTCATAATGATGCGTAACGTGCTCTTCAAACCGCCCCGCTCCGTTAATGTCGTCGTAATACGTGTAATCGCCGACGATGATATTGGAGCGAGTTATAACATTCTTGATATAGCATACGCTTTTTATTGTTTCATTTGGATAAAAGGCGTTAGGGTCGGGACCATATTGCATATAAGATACCTCCTTAAAATGGGATTTTATAATTCATATTCTATCATCTTAAGCCAATTCATGACCTCTTCCGATATGACAGTGCCATTTACAGCAATGCCGGGTAGTATTATTGACTTCGGGCACTCTTTTGCTATATCATTTGCAATTTGGCCGAATCCTCCACCACCGTGTGTGCAAAAGGGTATTATTGTTTTACCCGTAAAATCATTCAGTCTAAGGAAACTCATAACTGGCGGAGCTAAAGTTTTGAACCAGTTGGGTGATCCTATAAATACTGTTTCATAACCGTCTATTGGTTCATTTCCAGATATTAATTTTGGACAAAAGCCTCGAGAAATCTGATCCCTTAATTCTTTAGCAGCAGTATTATATTCAAAGGAATAATTCGTATCGGGAATCAATTCTCTTAATGTTCCACCTGTCTGTACTGCTATTTCCAATGCTAAATTCGCCGTATTATGAAAAAGTGAATAATAAACAATCAGTATATTATTCATTTATGTTACTCCCTTTCGGACATTAAAATTATCAATAGTGTTCAATCTAATGTGACTTATTCACCGTTATTCACCGAAGTGCAATAGAATATCCCGAGCGGATTGTTCCGGCGTCAGCTCTGAGTTGTCCAGCCAGAATCCGATTCTTGGGGTTTTTCTCATGAAATCCGCATGCAGAGCTTCTAGTGAAAAACCGGTATAGCCAGTTTTTCCTCGCATCTTTTCACGCTTTTTTACAGTCTCCACATCTGGACACAATACGATTACATGAACAGGGTAATTCTCTAACATCTTCAACATGCGGAGCAGTTCCTCACCATAGTAGTTGTCCTGCAAAACAACGGAAAAACCGCTGTCATAATAGGTTTTTGCCGTTTCAGCTGCCAAGCGGTAACGCAGATGCAGTTGTCGGATAGCTTCTTCGGAGGGCTGTACGGACATGTCAGCCCGTCCGGCAACAATCATTTTACGAAATATATCGCCCCGCAGATGCACTCCTTTTTCCATTTTTAAGGCAAGTAATTGAGCGACTGTAGATTTTCCGGACGCCATAACCCCGGTGATTAAATAGATTGCTCTCTTCAGCGCTTCAAGATTTTTCAGATCGATATGATCAACTTCCCTCAATTCATATCCACTATGAAAAATTTTCTGAGCCTCTGCCGAAATACATGGAATCACTCTACCTTCAAATATTGAAGAAGAAAACCATTTTGCTTCAAAATGATACCAGCCGCCTTGCAGATCAGCCTGCCTGGCACTTCCATCTTCATCTATTATTAAAGGGTGTATATCTATATAGCCAAGTTCCGGGTGATGCAGCTCAATGCGTGCAGGACTCCAATCAGTCGTGATTTTATATCCCTTATCTTTTAGTTCAGCCAATAAGGTTTCCTCAGATTCCCCATCGAAATCAACGTCTATATCTCTATGATCCCTATTTTGCTTTCCGGTCAGGATATCAACACCCCAACCACCATCAATCCAATATTTTATATTTAAATCTTCTAACAGATTTAAAACATCAAATAGGTTTTCTTTACTTGTTGTTTCATTGTTATTCATAAAATCTCCTTTCTCAAAGGTTTTTTTATTGTTAATTTTAGGCATACAAAACCTACATATAAACAGGCATTTGTAAGGCAAGCTGTTCTTTTCAACACACGGCATGCAGTAATTCACATTCTTGTTTGAGATAACGAAGTGATTGGTTCATATCATCCTGTGTGAGCTTGTCAAACAGGATGCTTTCGACAAACTCATGGATATCTTCCAATCTGCGCCGCAGCCTGTAAAAACGCATCGCCTCGACATTAATCTGATAGTCCTTGTGTGTGGTTTGGTAAATGGACATGAAATCCTCCCATGCGTAATCAAAAAAGAATGTTCCGGTAAATGAAAAGAGGTCGGCTTCAACAGGTGCAAGCTTCAATCCCTCCCAATCAATAAGGATAAGGTTTTTAGATTGTATCAGATTCCAGCCGTGAAGATCTGTATGGCACATGACATAACGCATTTTAGAATTTTGCAGTAAGAGCCCCATGCTTTGAAGCGCTTCTGTCGCTTGGGCAAGTAATGTCATATAGGGTTTTAGTACCTCTTGTAAGGAAGCGGAAGCATGTATATTCCCAAGCCGATTGGACAAAGTCGTACAAAATGAAACATCAAAGGTTTCAATTAAGCTGTTTGTCGATGCAGGTATTTCAGCACCATGAAAATGCAGTTCGGAAATTATTTGCGCAACTTCCCGTATTTGCTCCGGCTTCAATTTTTCATCGCATATGGTTGAGCCTTCTATAAAGGGAAATACCATGTATAAAAAAGATGAATCTTCCTTTTTATAAGTTCTATCTCTGGTTAGAATCGGTGCGGTCATTTTCTTTTGAAGTTTTGTGTTCTCATGTAACCACAGAACGACCGGCATATAGCTGTCGATTCGCGCAATCCAGTTTCTTGTGGAGGGCTTATGCTTGTCATAAACTTTCAAAAAATAATCGCCACACTCAGAATGAACTTTCCATGCAGATGCTGACCAGCCCGCAGGAATCTGCTGTAATGACTGCACTTGTATTCCATATTCATTATAAAGCATTTGTTCCATACTGTTATACATTGTAAATACCTCGTTTTAATTGTATGATAAGTTTCTATTTATCCCTAATAAGTTTACCCGTTCCAAATAGGTTTTCTTTACTTGTTGTTTCATTGTTATTCATAAAATTTCCTTGCCCAAATAACTTTTTATTGTTGAAAAAATTCACATTTTCATACTATACTGCAAAGTGTTTTATCCTAACGTTATATTCCAATTTATTGTTACAACAATCGACTTTTACTTTATCCTACTTTCGTGGAAGAACGAACAGGGCACTTATCAGCGTAAGTATAAGGAGCGCGATTCCGGATACAAAAAACCACAACGATACTCCGCGATTTTCGGTAATTGGGCCTGCTATGAGCAATCCCAAAGGCATAGTAGCTGAGCTGAGGCTTCCAATCAAGGAAAAGGCACGCCCCATTCGTTCAGGCGGGATGGTTTCCTGCATATAGGCGATATAGGGGATATTATACAAGTTACTGCTTGCCCCAAGTAGTGTGCATAATGCTGCAAATATCCAAAACCAGAACATCTCTGCAGGCAATAGACCGCAGAGCAACGAAGATGTTCCCATACCTAAAAGTCCCAGATGGATAACCGGAAATTTATTTTTGATGGTACCGAATTTTCCAAGGATTATCGCGCAGAGCATCATCCCGCCTGCGTAACCGAAGTTGACCATACTCGCATGCCATGCGTCAGCTTTGAAGTAATCACTTGTCATAAGCGGATAGTAGGTGGATAAAGGTGCGTAAAACACCATGCCGAGCATGGTGGCCGATGTCACGATAAAGAGCTTTCTATCCTGCCATATGGCTGCCGCACCTTCCTTCATTTCATGGAAAAAATGCGGAATTTGTTGTGTTTTC
Organism: Caproiciproducens sp.; assembly: GCF_053840905.1. Classification (NCBI taxonomy): domain Bacteria; kingdom Bacillati; phylum Bacillota; class Clostridia; order Eubacteriales; family Acutalibacteraceae; genus Caproiciproducens; species Caproiciproducens sp. Next base: position 24,762 of record NZ_JBNLXQ010000004.1, on the reverse strand, counting down.
CTCTCCGGATCAAGTATTTTTACAAGTGCCACAGTAGCACTGGCTACAAGCGCGCCTGCCAAATCAGACAATAAAATGATCCAAAGGGGTAGGGCAGCATACATGGCTGCGCCAAGTACAGGCCCCAGCAGGAAAGCACCCGACTGCATAAACTGACTCCATCCGTTGGCACGCACCAGCTCCTGTTGCGGCACCAGCATGGGTACCGCTGCCTGGATGGCTGGACTGTGAAAAACATTGCCTATAGCTCTAATACCCAGCACCACACAAACCGACCAATAGGGTGGTGTATCAAACAAAAATACCAGAGCAAAAACAAGGGCTACTAATCCAATGAAAAGGTCTGCTGCTATGATGACGGTTTTACGGCTAAGTCGGTCAACCCATACTCCCACAAAAGGACCGAGAATAAGTTGAGGTAAAAAGGCGAACACGCCCGCGATGGACATCATAATAGGGGATCCCGTTTCACTTGCCAGCCACCATATTAGAGAAAACTGCACAGCGGCACTGCCTATCAGCGACACTGTCTGCCCTCCGGCAATGGTAAGAAAGTTTCGTTTCCAATTATTTTGACTATATTGATTCACAAGTATTTTCTCCTTATCCAACCTGACCACACAACCCTGTAAAAATCAAAAAAACATCAAAACCGATACTCGTAAACTTCTGACATCTAACCTGACCCCTCAAACTGTTAGCAATAGAGAATACAAGATCGACTTCTTTGCTGACACTAATGCTGGCGTCATCCATCACAACGTCGGTAATTCATTCTTTAGCCATTCTGAAGGCCTCCATATTAATAATCATTGATATCAATCCCGGCTTTAAGCAGCCTTGCGTAGCGCTCGTTAGACATAACAACCACGATGGGCTTGCCATTCTTGAGAACGAATGCAGTTTTATCTCCGTCAGCTATTGCGGTCAGTATCTTGGATGACTGACCTTTCAAGAAATCACCAATATTGTGATGTTCCATCGGTTCTATCGGTTTTTTGTCTGGCACTTTCAGCCCCTCCTTCATCGTGCATAGTCATACATATAGTATTTTATCACAGAGTAATTACAATTGGAATGCCTTTTTCAATGTCTTTTTATGAGCAAATTGCAACTCAGTGCATATAATGGTTTAAAATCTTCGTAAAAAAAGATTCACATGGCGTGTGAGTTTTAGGCGGCGGTAGTGTGGCGGTAACGTCAGCACTGCTGCCGTTTTTTGTGTTCATAAAAAAGCCGTGAGAGTCCAGTATTACTGGGTTCTCACGACCTTTTGCGTTTTAGTACATCGGGCATTTCGGGGCTTGGTGTGGAACACCTCGACCGATACACAAAAGTAATCGTTAAATTTCAGGGTAGCGGTGCATTTTTCAGAGTAACCGTTAAAAGATAGTGGGTAATGGTTAAAAGTGAACCTCTCAATCGTGAATCTATACGTCTACGGCGTTATCCTCGCTGCGGACTTCATACCGCTTTTCGGGCTTTCCGTACACATTCATCAACTGGCGACTTGTTGCGAACGAGTTATCCTCAAGTTAGTTTTGCTTCCAAGCATTATTTCTTCGATGACCGGAGGTAGTTGCTCACTCCATGTCAGCTGTTCCTTGCAGAGTCTTTCAATTTGTTAGGTAATCTGCATATACTAACAATCCATGCTTATTACAATAAACATATAGTTTACCGCCAGTAATTATAGGAAACCTACAACTTGGACTTTGTTCCGGGTACAAGCGATTCAGAAATACTCTGTCACTTTTAACAAAGGCCATAAAGGAAATATAATGTTCTTTGGTCATTGGATGGTCAAAGGTGATAAAGTAATCCGTATCCATTTCCTCCACTGTGATTTTGGGTGCAATAGTCGCATCCGTAGGGAGGATGCGTTCTAATTTTCTTCCGCAACAGAAAATAGAGGCACTTCCTGTGCTAACCAGAATATTTCCGCAGGAAGGACATACATAAAAACGTATTTTATCAATGTTGCCGCTATCTGGCTTGTTTGATGTAATTTCACCCTCCATCATCGGTTTCATATCAACGCCCAAAATAGCAGACAGTTCCGGCCACAGCGATAGATCAGGACACCCTAAACCACATTCCCATTTAGAAACCGTTTTATTTTGAATACCCAACGCATCTGCAATATTTTTCTGAGTAAGGTTTTTTTCTTTTCGCAGCTTGGCTATTAAATTGCCTATTTTCACACAATCCATGCCACCACCTCCATTTCTGCTTAGTATACCATACTACAGGAACCTTGCGATTACTTGTACCAATCTTGCCGGGAGCTGCTTCAAATCGGTAATATCCAATGTGTTTTCAGCACCGTAAAGTTCACGGATAGCCTCTTTATCCTGCCCAATAGCTGCAGCAAGGAACTGGATGCCTTTTCGCCTATATTCCTGCAAAGTATCTTTCATATCACGAGCTGCTTTTTCACCTGTATAATCGGGCATAGCCTTAGGCTGACCGTCGCTGATGCTGATTATTACTTTGGTTCTTTGCGGTGCCTTAAACAACCTATCGGAAATAATCCGTAGTGCCATACCATCCCGATTGTTGCTGCGAGCCTGAATGTTCATAAGAGCATATTTTTCATCTGCATCTTTGCTTTCAAAGTCTACATAGGCATAGACGGACATTTGCTCCAGCTTGGAGCGGTCTGCTGTATCCCCGTAAACCATGATCGGAATGCCGCACCCGGTGCAGAATTCATATAAAGCGACTGCGGCCTGTTTTGCTGCATCTAAACGGCCAAAGGCTGACATTGATGCTGATTCATCAATTCTGAGAGCAACTGCAAGGGAGGGTTCTTCCTCAGGTGGGCGCTTGCGGGCAAATACGCGGAAATCCAAAGAAGCAGCCTGATCCGCACAGAATTTTGTGCCATAAAGCTGAGATTTAGCAAATTCAGCGGAAACTTCATGCTCTAAAAGCGGGTTTGTTTTTCGGATTAGTTCCCGAATAACTGGCATCAAAGTTGCAATCATGCTGTTATATTCTTCTCTGTCCTGAGCGGCAGCTTCCGGGCGGTGGACAATAAGCTTAATATCTTCATGGCAGCTGCCTTGAACACTTTGCCGGGCTTCTTTGTTTAATTGTTTGCGAAATTCCCTTTTTTGTTCATTTGAAACGGGTTTATCCAGCTCATGGTAAACTGGAGTGCCATTTTCTCCATTATCATTGCTTGACACATCAGAATTCTTATCGCTGCTCGTATCCGAATGCCCCTCACTGTCTGCTGATTTTCTCAGACGGATTGCATTTTTATCAGCTTTATCTGTTTCTGCAGAGTATTCTCCGTTTCCTGAAATATGAAGTTCCATTACTTCCGAATTCTCCCCATCCGGATGAGAATGACAGATAATATCTAATTCTTCAAGCTTATCTGTCAAACCGTGGCTTACCAGTGCCTGCTCTAAAATGGCAAGCTCCTGTGGGTCAGTGGTAATTTTATAGAGCACCTTATGATATAGGGTACTTCGCACTGGTGCACCACTTGCGACAGCATCAACCCAAAAGATATAGGAGCGCATCCCAGCCACACCTTTAATTGCATTAGCCCGAGCTGTTTCATCCAGCAGCATAATTGTTTCGGCTAAAAGAGAAAGAACATTTTCAGATCGATAACCGGTCTTAGCTTCGGCCCGTTCCATCATAACTTCTTTGGGTGGTAAATCCAGTTTTTCTGCATGTTGCACTCTATCACGCAAAGCCTCATTTAAAGGGCGGTAGCCATTGTAGCCGCGGTTTGTTGTAATAACAGCAATAAAATCCGGATGCCTATGTGCGATACGGGTGGGTAAGTTTAGACTACCATCCGGTTCCAGTGCAGAATTTAGAGCCATTAAAACAGCGGCGTCCCGGATGACTGTCGGTTCCTGAATCTCCAAGAGCCATCCATTTTCATAAGCGCGGACAATTTCTGATGGATAATAGCAATATTCAACCGTATCTGATTTATCCTTTTCAGATAATACCGGTAAAATAGAGCCCAACACATCGGATTTATCCATATCTGCAAAACAGGTTATTTTCGTATAAGGCAGGTTAAAATCAGCAGAGAGGGCTTTGGCAAGCTGGGTTTTCCCCGATCCTGCATCGCCCTCCAGTAAAACTGTACTGATTTTCATTTCACCGCGGTTCCAATTCCTTACTACTTCTTGATATATACGTTTTTCTGCTTCACTTTCAATATGCGAAGGAGGTTTTTGCCAGACAAGGGATTGCTCCTCTTCTGTCAGCTGTCTGGCAGGTGACAAAACACAAGTCTGTTTCATATTAATATAACTCCAATTCTTCTAAAATGCGGCTAAGGACCCGCTTACGTTCTCCAACCAATTCCCCTAAATCATTCAGACTTTGGGCAAATGCTTTAATGTCCTCATTGATGTTTTGATTATCTACACAAACTTCTACAGGTAATACCCCACCTTGTACCCCAACTCGTTCCACTGTGGGTTTTTCCGGGTCATATAAAAGCGGAAGCCGGTAAGCCTCTTTAAAATAAAGCAATGTTCTGGATAAAAAGATCATCAAGTCAAATACTTGATGGATAGGTAGCTCCTGTGCCAAAAACAATTCGCCATCTTTACCGGTTTTCCAGATCTGTGCGGCAATCTGCATTTTTTTATTTTCATCCAGCATAGGTTCACCTAATGTTAAGCTTTTGATGTCAGATTGATAAGCGTTTCTACCGTCTATGAGGTCATAATCGTTCGACACCATAACAATTTTTTCATTCATCGCCATATCCTCCTTGCATTTGGATTAGCAGCGAGACACTGCTCTCTTAAACTTTCTAATTTTGCTGTATGATCTTCGCTTGGGTCATCATACTTTAGCACTTTGATAACTGATAGTTCAAAGCCTTCCGGGCCATATTTGTTCCAAAGTTCCTGTAATTTTTTATTAGGGTGCCAGTTGGCTGACAATTTCATATTAGTGCCGTTAAAATCCGCCTTTGTATCTTTGGAAATACCTAAGAATATTTCGCCGGTTTCTTTACAGCAGTAAGAAATTACACCCATTTCCGGATGCCTGTTTTTATAGGATTCCAAAAGTTCTTTTTTTCTTTTTATATCCATTGTTTTCACCTCGACTTTAGTATACACTTATATGCTCTAAAAAATAATCCACGCTCCGTAGACAAAACAGAGCGCGGGTTATTCAAAAGTCCCATTTGATCTTTTTTTGGAAAAGCAGTGCAATTGAAGTAATAAGGCAAATCCCAATGCCTGAAATGAAAAACCACTTACTAATACCGATAATTTCGGCCACCGGGCTTGCTATGGCAAGTCCAATCGGCATTGTCACAGATGAAGTTACTGATAGCAAAGAAAATGCTCTGCCCATTTTTTCGCGCGAAATGGTTTCGTGCATATAAGCCGTTAATGGTATGGTATGGATATTACCACCTCCGCCAATAAAAGCACAGGCAAAAATGAAAAGCCAGCACGCTATAAGCGATGATGGCAGTAAGCCACAGAACAGAACAGCAATTCCCATAATCCCAAGACCAACATAAGCCGTTTTCAGTTTGTTCTTTACTCTCAATCTGCTGCTAAGTAGTATGGCACTTGCCATCATACCCAGCGCACAGCTCAAAGACCCTGCACTGGCATACCATGCACCCGCGTGAAAATGGCTGCTGATCATTAGCGGGAAAAAAGTTGTCAAAGGCATATAGAAAATCAAACACAAAGTTTCGGCTATAATGATAACAAGCAGTTTTCTATCTGCGGCGTACACCGATAATCCTTCCTTGAAATCGTCTTTAAAGCTTTGCTTTACTTTGTTTTTTGCTATCAGCTTCGGAACTTTTACTACACCTAATAAACAACAAGCCACAATAGCTCCCGTAAGATCAGTAAGCAATATGGCATTTATGGGGAAAGCTGCATACATGGCTGCACCTAAAATAGGCCCAAGTATATAGGAACCAGACTGCATCATCTGATTCCAGCTGTTTGCCTGTACAAGCTGCTCCGCAGGAACCATTTGCGGAATAATTGAACGAATAGACGGGCAATGGAATGTATTCCCAATCGCTCGCATTAAAAGTACAAGCAACGAAATCCAAATTGGCATCTCATAAAGCCACAATAAAAGCGCAAATACAGCGGCAGACAGTCCTACAAACAGGTCAGCACAAATACAAATGACCTTTCGATTATACCGGTCAGCTATAACCCCGGCAGCTGGGCTGAATAAAACTACAGGAACATAAGCTACCATACCAGATAACCCCAAGAGCAATGCGGAATTTGTTTCGCTGGTAATCCACCAAATTAATGCAAACTGAACAGCGGAACTCCCAATTAGTGAAATAGACTGCCCAATAACAATCAGAAAAAATGGTAATTTCCACTTTTGTTCTGTTGTCATGGTTATTTTTGAATTATCCATAATCATTTACCTCCTCTTACTTATTGTAAAAGGATATGATATATAGAACAATCCACGCTCCGTAGACCATTTCAATGATACAGGGTTACGGAGGGAACTAAGCCGTTTGCGTAATATCTGCCGCCCACCGAAAAAGATGGGCATAAGGTGTACTGCCGCCATATCATCAGCGTGCTCAAGCTGGTGCGGGATTGGCTGACCCCCAGCAAGGTAAAGGGCAAAAGCCAGTTCCAGCTCCTCATGGAAAAGCTACCGCCCGACCACAAGGCCCGCTGGTTTGCGGGAACCGCTCTCAACTCCGCGGAGCAGGCCATGGTGTCGGTGCTCTCCACCGTGTTGTCCCATTTAAATGCCTTTCTTGACTCGAAAATGGAGCAAATCCTCTGCATTGAAACAACCATTGATACCGAGAAATTCGCAATGAAAAATCCGCGCTGATTATTGTACTTCCCGAGGAAGACTTGACTAAATATTTTATGGTCAGCCTTAAGTTATCCACTTTCTCTCTCCTCCTTTGGCTACATGAATTTCATGCCAGATTGATGTCCCTCATTGCCTATCTCGTCATACGCCTTATCAAACAAGTGACGAGTTTTATCCAATCGATCATCCGGTTTTCTGGCCTGAGTAAAGATTTCACCGGTGTTTTGCTGATACCCTGCCCGTTCTGTTAAAAAGACTCCGCGACCTTTTGTAAGCTCCGAAAGCTGCTCTTTATAAAATTGTGATGTGCGAGCCGGAATTTTTCCTGATACTACGATTTCGTTGTGCTGTGTCTTTATTGATACAATATCTGCATGAAATTTTTTCAGATCATTGTAAACACGCGCATTGCAATCTTGGGGGACATAAAGCTCAAATGACAGGCAGGGCTCTAACAACTCCGTACCTGACTGTTTTAGGGCTTGCTCAAATACAATAGGAGCTAAATGCCGAAAGTCAGCAGGGGTACTTACCGGACTGTAGTATACGCCATATTCAAAACAGACTTTGAGATCTGTTACTTCCCATCCATATAACCCCTGCTCACAACCATATCGAACACCTTCTTCAACGGCGTTCTGAAATGATTTATTTAAATATCCATAGGACACTTTGCTTTCATAGCGCAGTCCAGTTCCAATGGGAAGCGGTTCGATTGACAATCCTATGGATGCCCAAAAAGGATTAGGGGTGACCTCAATATGGGCAGTAAAGTCTGCCTTTTTCAAAGGCCGTTCTTTATAAATAGTTGTTACATTCTCGATTTTGACCTGAAGATGGTATCGGTTTTGTAGCAAAGAAACGATGACTTCCATTTGTACTTTTCCGAGGAACTCCATAATAATATCGTTGCTTCTGGAATCCAATTTATATTGCAAAAGAGGATCTGTTTCCGCCAGTTCCGATAAGGCTTCTAACAGAAAAGTTCTGTCGGAAGAAAGGACAGGGGAAATGTTCGCCTGCATGATCAGATTATTGTTGTGTAGAATCAAATTCCTTTCAGGAATTGTTCCTATGGAGTCCCCAATCTTTAGTCGCATTTCATTTGGAAAAATAGCAATATCACCGCATTCGACTTTTTCGGTTTCTACCATTTTTCCATTGCTTGAGGTCTCTAATTTTTTAATTTTTATATTGTCAGAATGATCTTGCAGGGTTAGTACGTCACGTGATTTAATGGAACCTCCAAAAATGCGCATATATGTGCGTTTGTTTCGATTATCATCTCTTTCAACTTTGTATACCAATGCAGCAAGATTAGAGTTGGGTGGGGACATAAATGGAGTGAATTCCATGAGAATCGCATCCATGAGTTCTTTCGTGCCAATATGTTTCAGAGCGCTGCCGTGATAAACAGGCAAAAGAGTACCGTCATTTATATTTTTTCTTCTGCTCTCTAACAGTTCCTCCGCCGTAATAGGCTGATCCATGACATATTTTTTTAGCAAAGCATCATCCGTTTCAATAATCGTGTCTTTAAATTCTTCAGACAACGGATTCAGAGTTTTGGGCAAAAGAGAGATTCCATTTGTAATGCTCTGCATGATAAGGATATGAGAGGACAATTTAGCTCTGATATCCTCATAGAGGGAATCAAGATCAATATCCGGTTGATCGATCTTATTAATAAAAATCAAAGCAGGAAGTTTCCTTTTTCGTATTGCATCGAAAAGGATACGTGTTTGTGCCTGAATGCCGTCTTTGGCAGAGATCAGCAAGATAGCGCCATCCAACACATTCAATGAGCGCTCTACCTCTGAATAAAAATCGATATGTCCAGGCGTATCAATCAAATTGATTTTGAAATGGCTCCATTGATAAGATGCTATGGATGCCTGAATTGTAATGCCCCTTTGCTTTTCAAGTGCCATAGAATCTGTAATCGTTGAACCCCTGTCAACACGCCCGGACTCAGCAATTGTACCGCTGGCATAGAGCATACTTTCTGTTAATGTTGTTTTTCCAGCATCTACATGAGCCAAGATGCCAATATTCATTATTTTCATAAGTCACACCTCATATAATCGTTAAAAGATAAAAGTCCCCTGTGATTGAAATACTTTCATCACAGGGGACTGCTATCATAACAATTATGAGTACGACATTAAAAGCTGTTAGAAAGAGAATTCTACAGCATGGCGGATCCATAAAATATGAAAGTATTCTTAAATTAAGGTACAAAAACCAAACCCATTACAACAGATGTAATAAGGCCAAATCATTCGTACCTACCATCATTCAGTTGATTGTTATTTAAGAATACCTTGCCGCATAGTAATTAATCTCCTTTTAGTGCTTTTCTTATGTTACCTTATGAACACTGGATTTGTCAAGTTCACTTATCGCTAACATCGCTACCAAAGTGGCTAAATCAGTGGAAAGGCTATGCTTTCGCAATTATTTTCAACGGCTCGTTTCAGCGAATTCGTGTATGCGGCACGGAGGTACTTCTCATTCTGCTCCTCATTCCAATGTCGATAAACCGGACCCGCGGCATGAATGACAAACTTCGCCGAAAGGTTAAACCCCGGCGTAATAACGGCTTCACCAGTCTTAATCGGTGCGAGTTTATCGCAGGCAACTTGAAGCTGTGTCGCTCCCGCCGCTTTAAATATCGCTCCGCAGACCCCGCCGCCCATTTGCAATTCGGTGTTGACTGCGTTGACGATGGCGTCAACTTTCAGCTTCGTTATATCTTGGCGGACAATAGTAAATGGCATTAACACACCTCCTCTTTTGTCATCAGCGATTATTCATTTACTTCTTTAACTTCGCTGAATTATATGATGCCTTTACTTCTGAAGGTGGGCAATACTGTTGGCAAGATATTCATCTACAGCAATTGAACCGGAGAGTTCTTTAATCAACTGATTGCCGAGAGAGAAATCTGACACCATCGCACATAATTTAATTAATTCTGCGGTACAGTTAGGATTTTTATTTGCCAGGGAATACGCCTTTTTCATTTCATTATAAGCCAATGTAATAAGTCCGCTATCCCTCAGAGCATCAGCTCTATTAAAGAGCGTATCGTAATTCAAATCTATTTTGCAAAGCGCATTTGCTGCCCATATTCCCCGAAACCCAGCTTCATTGACAGCTATCTCATATAATTCTTTGTACGGAAGCTGCTCATATGGAGCGGCTATCCCTATTGCGAAAGGAGCCATCCCCAATTCATAAAAGCCCTCGCAATATGAGTTGATATATTTTATATCTTCTTGTATTAGATCCGCTCCAATATTATAGACGCAAAACTTATCAGTCTCTAAAGAAGCAGGAAACGCATTTTTCCAAATCGCATAGGTACACGTTGTATCAAAAAGAATTTTTACATTGTCCCTCAAAGTCGAAATCCTATAAGAAAAGTCAAGCCCTCCGAAATCGCCATGAAGTATCTGCTTTTGCTCCTTAAAAAACTCTGCATTCTCCGCCCAAGCAACGATGTGGTATTTTTTCCCGTTGTCTATCAGAAAGATTGTCAAGTTGCTTTTTGAAACATTTGAAACCTGCGCTTCTGTGTCAATATAAATATTCCCATCATAAAAAGTAAAGGCGTTTTGAAAATCTTCCAGATAAGGAATGATAACAAAAGCCACCTCGTTTTTACCTTTTGAATAATCAGCTATTATTTTGTCATATTTCAAGTTAAGTGAGTAATCGCTAAGATATTCATCCAGTTCTTTTGCATATGTCTTGTAGTTAGGGAATCTATTTGCCCTCAGCATAAATTTGCGGTCATGATCTGCAAAATCTTGGTGCAGGCTTTCGTGATAAACGACGGACGCTAAGGCTTCATAAGAAATATCATTACTATTAAATGCCCGGCTGACAGTGATCTGGTTATTATACAAATCGTATTTGCCGTTGATGGCTGTCCATGTTCATCAGACCATAAGATATTAGGGCGCGGTAAAATCTTCGACGCATAGTACTTCGTGCGCACTTCATCCAGTATTTTATCTAAGTCGTACATAGTGTTGGCTCCTGTTAATCATTTTTCTATTACCCAGAACTTTCTTTCGGTTCCAAATGCGCCTTTATCTCGTGGCACAAAGCCCAATGCTTCGCAGTATCTTGCATATTCCTGATTTAAGATGGAATTAATCAAAGGTTTAGCGCCCAAAATTTTTGATATAGCCGGGTTAGTTTCTTTCCCGTCTTTCTCCACGTTGTTCAAATGAGCATCCATTGAATTGTCAGCGTAACCAATGAACCGACTGGGATAAAATTTATAAGCACCGGAAACTCCCACCGCAACAAAGCAAGTTCCTTTTTTGATTAAGTTAAGAGCAAAATCATATTCCGGGTCAACTTGAGAACGGAGGTATCCATCTAAAGTTTGGCTGTTTGTGATTAACTCATTAAAATTTGATACGATTTTCATGATTAGCACTCCTTTTACTTTATCCTGCAATAATTTTTTCTAATATTCCTCTTTCCAGCAAAAGCGAGCTTAAATCCGATTTTCGCTATGCCGTTTCAGATTCGGCTTTTCATCGATATGGGGCAGATTTTCACCCTTTTCACGATAGGCCCAGAGGATTTTATCAATTTTCCTTGGTGTCCATGTACAAGTCTGGAATATCCGATTCAATTCGTCTGCCTTTGCACGCAATAGTTGTTCAAGCACTACGCCATCTGCAAGCGTCAGTGCCTCTGGGCGCATCCGAACAATGCTTTTACGCTCATTTAACTCGTCGATACACAACAAGGACTTCACTACAAACTGGTCAACAGTTCCAAAATAATCAGGAAATAAAACTGAAAGTAATCCTGACGCTCCGGCGATACCCAAACCTCGGATTCTGCTTGCGACCTCAAGTCCAGTGCGAATTTGCGCCTTATCAAAAGAAAACAACTCTTTCTGTATCTCAGCCAGTGCCGTGATATCAATCAAATGCCTCTTTAACTGCATACGAGTGGTTGCAAGCCGATTTTTTGCAGTATATTTCCAGACGAAGTAAGTATCGTGGAGAAAGACATAAAATGCCTCAACCTTCATTTGATTTATATCATCTGGATTTAATGCCTCAAGCGATTTTTCCAGATTTCTATTGGCGTCAGAAACCTGATTCCAATAACAATCCTCAGCAATCAGCCAATCTTCTTGGCAGGTAGAATACCACAACTCCTCAATTTTCAGTTTCATCATCCATCCTTTTCTCACATACTATCTTTGCAGTTCCTTTTTTAACCTATCTATTATTAAAGCCTCACGGGCTTCTAAAAATTCCGGGAAGTTTGTAAACGCAAGATCAACACCATCGGGTATCAGATGTTTTTGACGATATGCAGTCTTTGCCTCTTCCGCAGGCAAATTATCCTCAAACCACTTCTTGAAATCCTTGTTGGTCTTTGATGTATTGTCCAGCCCCTCAAGTAATTGAAGGTTGCCTATGTAATTGAAGTTTTCCAAGAAATCCGAAATTCCATCTGAAGAAATTCCCATCTTGCGAAGCTTGCGCTCTGTGAATTCTGCTTTGGGGAAAATGTGATCAATATGAAATAGATTGTGCAAGTCCGCCCAAGGATAGAGAACCGACATTACTGTCAGCGTATCACCTTGTCCATATTTGAGATACAGCAGATTTTCAATGTCAGCATCAGTGAATTCATGCGTTCTGTTTGTTCCCTTAAACCGCTCGATAATCTGTTCAAGCGGAAAGATCGAACCATCACTTTTAGCGATTATCTCCCTGATGGGACGCAGGACACCATCTGGCTGGGAGCTGAATACACGCTTCAGCATGGCACTTACAAACCATTTTTTAATTATCCTTACGTTTTCAGCATTTTTGGGCGATGCCGCAAAATTTGCCGGTAAGCCTATGTGTTTAATATAATAGGCGATAGGTATGAACAGGTTATTTGATGTCAGGTTATCTCTGTTAAAACCCAATCTGGCAGCAAGGGTTACCGCTTCTCGCAGGGCAGCCATAATATTCGACCATTCCGACTGTATCTTCATCATATTAGTGTGATTAAAGTTATCGATTTTGAATGCTATGTCAGGGAAATCGCACAGAACCAAACAGGCTTTGAGTATAAAATCCTTGTTGACATTGAACCCTCTGCCGATGGCATTTATCTCGTCAACGGCGCTGTGGATTTCCTCCCGGGCATCCAGGTCGTCCCATTGCGCGGAAGCAATAGAAAGAAGAAGATCGGAGTAACTGAGCGGTGTTCCGCCGCTGTTCACACGAATAAAGATATTAAGGACTTTGTCCAGCTTATCGCTCTTTTCAAGATAGTAGCTAATCGTTCCATCAGCGTGAATCGCTTGCCACAGCTTACTAAGTGTTTCGGTAGCAAACTCAGCTTTATCCTCGTCATATGAGCCTTGCCCGATTTTAACAAGATAGCTGTTGACTTTCTGGAGGTACTTCATCGCATCGGACAGCTTGTCAAAACCCAATATATCCCCGACAAAAAACCAGTAGTGGCTATCGTCATTTTTACACTCATCAGAAGTAAGGAATGCAAAATCATAAAACCAGTCATCATCATCCGATTTTTTCAGCAAGTTCAGATAAAGTTTTCTCAGTGGGTACGCTTTGGGATTGTCGTATCGCATATACGGCTTTTTATAGGCATATGTCCCCATTAACCCTAAATAAAGCGAGGTCAATCGTTGCTGGCCATCAAGGATAGCAGTGACGGTCTCGCTGCCGATAATACTTGCTTTCGGATTGTGCCGACAATCCCGTTCGTGATAATTGCGGAGAAATTCGTAAAAAACGAATTCCTTCACGTTAGCAGGGCTAACCTCCCAAAACAGAAAGGAGCCTATAGGATAGCCAAGCATAAGGCTGTCAAATAGCTGGGTTATTTGGTCTACATCCCAGACAAACTCCCGTTGAATAGACGGCAGTAAATATTTTTTGCTATGAATGTTAGCAATCGTTTCCTTGATTGTTAGTGCAGTTTGAAAAGCCATAGAGTACCTCCAAATAATCTTATTGGTCTATTATTTAGTTTCTGATTTTCTTGCAATAGGCGCCTCTGCCAATGCGATCACTATGTCTCGCAATTTGGCAAAAGAACACTTCTTTGCACCAAGGGCCAACAGCGCATTTAACCCAATTGATTTTTGATTGCTAACGGCAGTGTCCAGAATTCCTGTGGCAATGGGGTAAAAATCCCACTGTGCTAAGTCAAGCGGGTTTACCGCTTTCTGTTCTTTGCAGTTTTCAACACAAAACACATAAACGTCCGCTTGGCGCATAGCGATTTCGGCATAAGCATTAGTGGCTGAATCCCAAGCCAATGTCTCCCGAACGCTGAAACGAATGTCGGAGATTTTCTTTTGCGCCCAACTCTGTAAATAGGCTGAGGTTTTCACTTCAATCTTTATACCTTCGGGTGACAACACGTCAAAGGCTCTCCAACCCTTACTAACACCATCGGCACAGTGCATCGCCAGAGAAACAATGTACTCGGCGAGTTTGCCTCGCTCCGTATTTCCCATTAGGTCGGAGTATGCCCATCTCCAAAAGTCTACAAGATGAGCGGAGCAGCCGCCGTTCAGGAAACACTCGTCACCATGCTTTCTTTCTACGGTCAGCGCCGGATATCGATATTCACAATTAGCCACGATGTTTCCTCCTTTTTGAAGCCTATTCCTCCGTTTTTGCATCCTCATCAAAAATTCTGTCGAGTTCGGCATTAGATGTCACACCGCGCACCCTATTCCTCACGCTCAGTTTTCCCATATCCAAGCGATAGAAATGATCTCGCCTATCCGCACCCTTTACCTTGCGGATCAATTGAATACGTCCGAAATGCTCTCCGTGTTTCTCTGCAAACTTAGCCAATCCAACGGCTTTCGGGTAATTATCCTTACGGCTTGGGTCATGCGGTTCAAGTACATCAAAAACATACCTGGCGCAGGGAACGGCTGTGTGGATTCATCAACTCTGCTGCGGAAACAGCGGGGCTGTCACAGGAAAAAGACCTTACCCTGCAGCACAGGATGTGGTAAAGGCGGTGGGTAAATGGAGATACAGGGTCAGAATTTCGGGATTGAAATTGAAATGACCGGGATTACACGAAGCCGCGCCGCCGAGGTGATTGCCGAACATTTCGGCACGACAAAAGAATATGAGGGCAGCTTCTACGATGCCTATTATATTTGTAAACTACAAATTATTGTGGCTAAGATGGAGTGAACATAGGTAATTTATTTATATTGTTCTTGTGTATTCTGCGCCATCTTGCGTATATTATCTCGCATTTCCAAAGGCAGTATAACTTCCGCTTCTATACCTAACCCCATAAAAAAATGACTGACATAATCAAAATCTGAACGGTCTATTGTTTGGTCGATAAACCCACCAACACCATCAGAATTATTGCAAATGCTTGTTTCAAAATATGGATTGTCTTTGCAGGCAATCATTCCTTCATCTGAAAGTTTCACATATATGTGGATAGGTTCCTTTATTACATACGAATGCAATATGTCATACAGCGTTGTATCGGGGGGAGAGAACTCCTTTTCTGAATCGTTAATCTCTAAAACCCTGTCTACTCTAAATATACGCATTTCTCCAATTTGACAGTCATACGCAGGCATATACCATTTTCCATGATTTGCGTATACGCCAATAGGGATTATTGTTCTGAATGTAATTTCTCTCTTTGATTGATACTTTATTTCGATTGTCTTTTTTTGAGATGCCTTTTGAATGGCTGTTTTTAGAAGTGGTGTATCCGTATCTCGTTTGTGATTCCAAAACAGCAAAGTAGATTCTAAATTTTCCACTTGCTTTTTTACATCCTCTGGCAGTTGCATAAATAGCTTTCTGGACGCAGATTCAATATCTACTTCAAAAGGCAGGGACTTAAAGTATTTGAGCGATTGAAATGAAAAAAAGATAGCAAGTGCTTCATCTTCATTAAAAATGATTGGGGGTAAGACCCTGCTGGATATAATGCGATACCCTCCATTTCTGCCCGGCTCTGTATATAAAGGTACGCCCATTTCTTCTAATTCTAACAAATATCTATGTGCTGTTCTGACAGAAATATCAAACTCTTCAGCAACATCATTTGCTGTAAAATATCGTTTTGTATTTACATAAAGCAACAAATCAAATAATTTCGTTGTTTTACTCATTTTCTACCTCTTTCTAATAAAACCATGACAGGTTTTGTCATGGTTTTATTATATAATACATTTACGAATAATTCAAGATTGGAGGCCATGTTATTTTGATGAATGAACTTATTATTACAGGAGCAAAAGAAAAGAACTTAAAGAGTGCAACTGTAACTATCCATAAAAACAAGATCACATCCGTTGTCGGCGTTTCCGGCTCTGGAAAATCGGCATTAGTATTTGATACTATCGCCGCGGAATCACAAAGACAGTTGAATGAAACATACACCAGCTTTATTAGGAGCCGCTTGCCCCACTATGGAAAACCTGATGTAGAGTCAATACAAAATTTATCCGTTTCTATCATTATCAATCAAAAACGGCTTGGGGATAATGTTCGGTCTACTGTTGGTACAGTTACAGATATTTATAGTCTGCTACGGCTTTTATTTTCAAGGGTAGGCACTCCATTTGTAGGCTATTCCGATGTTTTTTCATTTAATAATCCGCAGGGAATGTGTAAAGAGTGTCAAGGTCTCGGTGTAGTACAAGGTTTTGATATTGAGCAGTTACTGGATAAGGAAAAGTCTCTCAATGAGGGTACTATTCAATTTCCAACCTTTTACCCCGGTGGTGTACGTTGGAAGCGTTATATCCATACTGGCCTTTTCGACAATGATAAAAAGCTAAAAGATTATTCGCCAGACGAATTAGATACCTTACTATATAAATCGGGATTCAAGCCTCAAAACCCAACAAGCGAATGGCCCCCCACTTCTATGTATGAGGGAGTTATCCCGCGTATCAAAAGAACATTTTTATCAAAAAACTGCCGTGATGCAAAATTATATCAAAAGGATATAGATAGGATTGTGATAGAAAAAGATTGCCCAGTATGTCATGGAAGCCGATTAAATCCTAAAGTATCAAACTGCAAAATCAATGAAAAAAATATTACTGATTGTACCAATATGACAATCATGGAACTAATTGATTTTATAGAAACCATTCATGCTCACCAAGTGGACACCGTAACACAAGCTATTTTACAGCAACTCGCTTTTGCTAAAGATGTAGGGTTGGGATATTTGACATTAAATCGGGCTACATCAACTTTGTCAGGTGGAGAATCCCAACGTATCAAAATGATTCGGCAACTGGGGAGCAGCCTTAACGGACTGATTTACATTTTTGACGAGCCGAGCATAGGACTTCACCCGGCTGATATTCACAAAATCAATAAACTGTTTGTCAAACTTCGTGATAAGGGAAACACAATTTTGATTGTGGAGCATGATCCCGATGTTATTCAAATTTCAGATAACATCATAGAAATGGGGCCACGTTCGGGAAAAAACGGTGGAGAAGTTGTTTTTCAAGGAGATATTAAAACTTTTTATGCAACGCCAACATTAACATCGAAATATATATTACAAAAACACAAAATAGAAAACAGAAACAGAAAAGAAAGTGGTTGGCTGGAAATAAAAAATGCTTCCATGTTTAATCTCCACAACGTAAATGTGCGAATACCGAAAGGTGTCATGACGATTGTTACAGGGGTTGCGGGTTCTGGAAAGAGTACCTTATTCAATAAAGTATTGCCGAAACACTATCCCGACTGCATTGTTATAAATCAAAAACCTATTACAACAAATCGTCGATCAAATATTGCTACATTTACGGGTATTTTTGATAATATCCGAGAGTTATTTGCGAAAGAGAATCGTGTGAATAGTTCATGTTTCAGCTTTAATTCCAAAGGAGCCTGTCCGAATTGTAAAGGGCTTGGCTTAGTTGAACTGGACTTAGCTTTTATGGAAAGCGTCACTGATGTATGTGAGGTCTGTAATGGTAAACGGTTTACTCAGCAAATGCTTAAATATTCATATCATGGTAAAGACATCAGTGAAATACTTAATTTAAATGTTGATGAGGCAGTTGCTTTTTTTTCAGAACCGTCCATTACCAACAGATTGAGTCAGCTAAAAAAAGTGGGATTGGGATATATAAGTTTAGGACAACCACTTACCACATTATCAGGAGGTGAGTTACAACGATTAAAATTAGCTGCTGAATTAGAGCAACGTGGACAAGTATATGTATTTGACGAACCAACAACCGGACTTCATTTTTCTGATATACAAACCTTGTTGGCCGCATTTGAGGAACTATTAAATCATGGCAGTACCTTAATTGTGATTGAACACAACTTGGAGATGATTTGTCATGGGGATTGGTTAATTGATTTAGGTCCCGGAGCTGGTGAGCAAGGCGGAAAAATTATTTTTGAAGGCACCCCGCAAGAATTACTTAACTGCAAACAGTCCGTTACGGGTATCTACCTAAAACGGTATTTAGGTGATCAAAGATAAATATTTGGGTAGCAAACGAACAATTATGAACCGTTGTTGTGGCGATTACCGCAGGTACAGCTCCAAACGACAAGGCTTTTGACGAATGGATATCTACCGATAATGTTTGTCTTTGCCAACGAAAACGGTAAGGTAGCGACTGGTTGGCTTACAAAGGACGATGCCACATACTATTTCACCTCAGACGGTGTTCTGGTATCAGGCAAGTGGCTCCAGATTGTTGGCAAGTGGTATTACTTCTACTCCGCAGGCGCCAGAAAAACAAAATAGTAGCTACAAAATAAATACGGCCAAGGGCAAACCCGGCAAAAGCCGGGGACGCAAAGCTGAGGATCTAAGGCGCTTATGCGCTATGATAGTCTGGCTGCCAAAACCGCAAAGGGTCTGCCCTCTCCCAAGAGGGCAGGCCCTTGCCATCTTTTATGGCTTTTTGGGGTATCAGGATACCGGCTTTCGCTATACGCCGTGGTGAAGGGGGGTATCCGTATGGGCATTATCTGCATTCCCTTTTATAGGAGGTGGAACTAAAGACGGTGCAATCCGTACATATCACCCTCCACTCGTACAATTTTATAAGCCTGTTCTAAAAAAGTCAGTATTTTGCCAAGGGCAACGTACTGACTTTTTTCTTTCGACAAAAAAACTCATACAACGACTGAATTTTCCAAATAAAGGGGATTTGGGAGTTGTTTTATATATAAGCGTGTCGAACCCGCACTGCCGTTCTCCTCCGCTTCTGACATTTTGACTCACCATCAAAATCTCAGAAAACGGAGGACAAGCCATATGGCAGAAAAGAAGGAATATCGAATCAAGGTGCAGGGGCAGCTCGTCCCTGTCACCGAGGAAATCTATCTAACCTATTACCGCATGAAGCGCCGTGAACTACATCTGGAGGAAAAAGACACAGCACATGGCGTGTTTTATTATAGTGCCTTGGATACGGAGGAAACCAACGGTGAGGATGCAATCCCTGATTTGCTTTCGCCCCGTGTGGAGGATATGGTAGTGGACAAGCTCATGTCACAGCGGCTTCGTCAATGCATAGCACAACTTTCCAAAGAGGAACAGAATCTGATTTTTTCCCTGTATTATCAAGGAAAAACGCAGATGGAGCTGGAGAGAGAAACCGGAATCAAGCAGCAGACCATCAGCTATCGGGACCGTCAGATTCGGCTGAAGCTAAAAAAAATGATGGAAAAGTAAAAATATTTTTTGTAGACCCCCTCACGAAACCGGATTAGTAGTGAGGGGGTTTTTCCCATTCCCTCAATCGTACTTTGAAAATTTCATATCCGATGACCTGAATACATTAGCTGACGGACCCTGAAAGGGAAAAGCGACCCCGGAGGATGCGCCAAGACCACCTGTAGGCAGGCAGCAAGAAAAGTGAAATCACTTATTTTTTTGTTCGCTCGTTTCTTTCTGCTCCTATCAAAGACGGCCAAATAAGGTGCAGAGCGGTACCCATCCGACCGGAAAACAGGCTGTGGCAGCCTGTCTCGCAATGACTCCGTCAGCCTATATTGATACTTCTGTCCAGTCACAGCCCCCCTGACCGGGGGATCACGCAATGAGGGCAGCCGGCAGAGATCCTGGCGGGGGTGAGATTCCCATGATGCGGTGAAGCCAGCCGCAGTTCAGGCCGTCGCCTTTATTGTGCAAAGCACCATATGCTCTGTACAGAGTGCTTGGGGAGTAGTGTCGAATTAAGCACCGTTATTACAGAAAAAAGACTTAATGTCAGAAGCGATGGGGATCGCTCTGCCAGCGGAAAAGCTCACAGTAGAGCGATCCCTATATTTGTGCCATTAAGAAAAGCAGAGGAAACTCAAACCAAGGAGGTGCAAAATTTGAACATGATAAAACAAGGAATCAGCCGCGGCGATATTTACTACGCCGATTTAAGCCCTGTTGTGGGCTGTGAGCAAGGGGGCATCCGTCCCGTACTTATATTGCAAAATGACATAGGCAACCGCCACAGTCCCACCACCATCGTCTGTGCCATCACCGGCAGACCCAAAAAACCTCTGCCCACCCATGCAACTATTACTGGAGCGGGCAGATTGTCCAGAGAGTCCTTTGCACTTCTGGAGCAGATACGCACCATTGATCGGACACGGCTTCGGGGCTGGATCGGCAGGTTGGATGAACAGGCTATGGAAGAAATCAACCAAGCACTTTCTATCAGCGTCGGACTAAGTCCGGCGCTTTTATTATGAGGGGGAATTTTTATGAACAACAAAACAATCATGTTTGAAAAATACCCCGACGTAGTCGAGGTAAATCAATTACGAGAAATGCTCGGCGGCATCAGCCGGAAACTGGCTTATAAATTGCTTTCGGAAAAAGAGATACATAGTGTTCGCATTGGACGAACCTATAAGATTCCCAAAGCATGCGTCATTGAATATTTGCTGAGTGAAGAAATGTGCCATATCAAGATTGGTTGATATGGTTTTTTGCTTATTATTGACCCAAAACCGTAGAAAAATCCGTTGGATTGCTTCCGCGTAAAACAGTAGCTATCCTATGCCTTCTGTGGTATTGTGATGTTGTCAATGGTAGGCAAATACGCTGTTATTTCAAAGGAGGATAACAATGATAACAGGCTGCCTACAGCAAAAGAACAATACTTATTACGCCGTCCTTTATATCAAAGTAGACGGAAAAAGAAAAACCAAGTGGATTCCCACCGGACTGCCGGTAGCGGGAACCAGCGACAGGAAAGCTAAGAAAGCCTTTGACCAAATCCGGTTGGAGTATGAACAGGAGCAGGAAGAAAAGGAGCGTCGCGAAGCCGAGGAACGAGCCAAAGAACTGATCGAGGGCAAACGAAATCCTCAAGCGGATGTATTGTTTACCGACTACCTTCAAAAATGGCTGATTCAAGCAAAGCCGACGATAGCCAAAACAACATTTAAAGGCTATCAAACCATGCTGGATGGTCGAATCAATCGGTACTTTATCGAGCTGGACATCACCTTGGGGGAGGTTACCCCACAGCATATTCAGGACTTCCATCAATCAATTTTTGATGAGGGCCACACACCGAACACGGTTATCCATTATCACGCAGTCCTCCGCAGAGCACTACAGAATGCGGTGAAAAAGGAGATCATCGACAGTAACCCTGCTGACCGGGTAGACAGACCAAAAAAGAATATATATCAGGCTCAGTTTTATTCCGCAGAGGAAATGATGGCACTGTTTGATGCGATATCAGATGATCCCTTGGAGATTTGTGTGAAGCTGGCAGCTTACTATGGTTTACGCCGAAGCGAAGTTCTCGGATTAAAGTGGGATGCGATCAACCTCGAACAAAAAACCATCTCCATCAAGCACAAGGTGATTGAGGACACGGTAGATGGCAAAACCATAACGGTCGGGGAAGATGTACTGAAAACCAAATCCAGCTTCCGCACCCTTCCGTTGCTGCCATCGGTGGAAAAGCTACTGCTTGCAGAAAAGGAAAAGCAGGAAATGTACAGAAAGCTATTCAAACGCTCTTACTGCCGGGATTATCTCGACTACATCTGCCTCGACCAAACAGGGAAGCTCATGCGCCCTAATTATGTAACGGATCACTTTAGCTGGGTGCTTGAAAAAACCGACCTCAAAAAAATCCGTTTCCACGATTTAAGACATTCCTGCGCCAGCTTACTGCTTGCAAATGGGATATCAATGAAACAAATCCAGATATGGCTGGGGCATAGCACCTTTTCGACCACAGCAGACATTTATTCTCACCTGGACTTCCACGCACAGATCGAATCCGGATTGGTTATGGATGGGATGTTTGAAAGAAACCGAGTGGCAGAACCTACTGGACTTGCAGCAATCAACTAATTTTCTACGGACTGCCTTATGGGAATACGGAAAAGCCTTATAGGGCAAGGGCTCAGGCATATCCGTTTTCTACACAAACAAAAAAACGCCCTCAAAAGAGAGCGTAGAAAAGGCAAAAAAATGGAGGGCCTGTTGCGGACATTGACCGCAAACAGGCCCCTGGCGGAGGCGGTGAGATTCGAACTCACGTGCCCGTGAGGACAACCTGATTTCGAGTCAGGCTCGTTATGACCACTTCGATACGCCTCCATATTTATTTTAATACACCAAGCCCCGCGTAGAAGTCAAGGCAAAGTGTAGAAAAACCGTAGAAATCGCTAAAAAGCTAATTTTTTGAAATCCCGCAAAACCGCATAAACTCAAGGGTTTCCTGCATTTTCAAGGCAACTGACCGAGTGGATTTCGAGTGCGGACCCTTCGACCACTTGGGTACCTCTCCATATTCAATTTTACCCCGTTTTTCAGGGTGGTACAGGCGTTAGAAACGTGTTAGAATAGAGCCGTGGATTCCTGAGTTTTGCGGCGCGGAAGCCTTGGAAGCACGGGCTTTTCCGGATTTTGGTCACGGATTTGGACAAGCCCGTTTCGAGTCAGGGCCGTTATGACCACTTCGATACGCTTCCGTATTCAATTTTACCTCACCTTAGGAATGCTGATGATCAGAATTCCGGCGGCTACTGTAGAGCCACTTATACATTTTATAGATTCGGGACGTAAAAGTCAAGTGTTTTTCAAGTTTCATAAGACTGTAAAAAATTCCGGCACAGCGTAGGATGTTGTGCCGGAAGAGCAGTAAAGAACATATTATGCCATTAGACAACTTCTAAAATCAGGTGATAATATGCCATTAACAACAAGAGAACTTTTAGCAAAACTAATCAAATGCGAAGCGGGCGGAGAAGGAGACAACGGGATGCGCGCAGTCGCTTCCGTGATTGTCAACCGCGCACAGGTCCCCAACGGGGAATTCGCCCGCGTAAGCAACGGCGGCGATATCCGCGCTATTATTGAACAGCAGGGCCAGTTTACCTGCATGAAAGAGGTAGTTGCCGGCGCTTACAATGCTCAGAACGTATGGAATATGGACCCTGAGGAAGTCCACTATGCCATCGCGGACTGGGCGATCGCGGGGAACATTTTTTCCGGTGTCGGAAACTCCCTTTTCTACTTCAACCCGTTTAATCCCCAATGTCCGCCTTACTTCCCGCCGGGAGGAGCCGGCGTGATTTTCAACAGAATTAATCAGCACTGCTACTATTCTCCTACCTCAGTATACGCGACTACATGATTCTAAGGAGGAATCAAAATGATGGACAATAATGCGGTCGGCGATTACAAAATGCCCCCATGCCAGGCCGCGCTTTATCCCACAGCGGAAACCATGAAAAATACGCCGTCCGTCATGGAAGGCGTTGCGAGCTACAATTATATGAATCCTATCCAACAGCAAAAACAGCCTGCGCAATCAGCCCAGCAGTTTCCCGCGGCTACTTTTCCGCAGACGGGGATGCTGCAATCCGTGACAGGCACAGGGACCGGGCAGCAAACCGGTGCCGTTATGCCGCAGATGCCGGCGCCGCAGTCGGACATAGGGATCATGCGGCAGTCCGGAAACGGGGTCCCTCAGACGGCGGGCGGCCAGGCGCCGACAACGTCGGCGACACAGGTTCAGACCGGGATGCCCCCGAGCGTGGTTACGCCGGACAGTCTGCAATATCTGAACGGTTTTTTAAGAACGCAGATCGGCCGGCCGGTACTCGTTACTTTTTTGGTGGGAACCAATACGCTGACGGACCGGACCGGTACCCTGCTGGGGGTCGGTATCAACTATATTCTGATCCGGGAGACCCGGACCGACGATATTCTTGCGTGCGATTTCTACAATATCAAGTTTATCAGATTCTACTATTAATTCGGAAGTGTTTTGTCTCCCTTCACGGGCCCATGCAAGCCGCAGGGCCCGTAAAAGGGAGTGAAACCGGCGATTGCTCTAACCGGCGGCTTGCACCGTTCGGGCGGCCGAGGCGTCGGCGGGCAGCTCCACAGCGGGCGCCTTGCCGATGCCTTCGATATTTCCGCTGATCTCACATTTGGAGACAGTCACCGCGGTACCGCTTCCGTCTATATTCTGAAAAATCCTGTTGACCGCTTCGGTCGCGTCAAGCTCCACCCTCACAATCTGGCTGGAAGCCTCGTCGACATAGCAGTAGCCGTAAATGGGGGGCGCGCTGTCCAGCAGGGTCTGTACGACCGTCCGGGAGCCCTGGGACATGCCCGTGGCGGTGACGATATTTTCAATCGTACTTCGCAGCACTTCATTCTGGAAGGTCAGTTCTATTTTATGTACTTTCTGCGAATCCAATACCGTTTCCCGTACATATTTCTGCCCGGAAACACTGCCGAGAAGCCGCAGGATATCGATTTGTTCCAGCGGGGTGGGGGCGACGCCCCCCGCGGAGGTCTTCTGCCAGCCGCTGCCCGCGTTTGAATAGAACCATACGCCGTCGCTGTCGGTGACGGTGTAGGACACGCTGCTGCCCGTTA